>JAEUWI010000022.1 GCA_016791475.1 Candidatus Hydrogenedentota bacterium | reverse complement strand
CGAAGGCGAAGGCGAAGGCGAAGGCGAAATTCCTTTTATCGCGGAGTTTATTGCGGACGTCACCGAAGGTGACGCTCCGCTCACGGTACAGTTCACTGACTTGTCACAGGGCGGTGCCGAAGGTGTCCTCGGTTGGTTCTGGTCCTTTGGAGACGGCACCTTCAGCAGCGATCAGAATCCCATCCACACCTATGAATTTCCCGGTCGCTACACGGTGGCGCTGAGTATTTTGGGAGTGGGCGACCTGGACGATGTTGAGATAAAGTCGCGTTACATCGACGTGGGCGGCGATGGCGGTGAAGGGGAGGGCGAAGTTGAAATCGAGGAGGTCCTGGAAGTGTTGCTGGATCTCTTTGATCTGCTTGATGTCGATGAAAATGGCGTACTTTCATTCACTGAGGCTCTGACCGCGTTTCCCAGTTTGTCCGGCGTCGCCTTCAACGAGCTGGATACGGACAACGATGGGTTCCTGTCGGACGGGGAGCTCGAGGAGCAGGTCGATGGCGGTGAAGGTGAAGGCGAAGGCGAAGGCGAAGGCGAAGGCGAAGGCGAAGGTGAAGGTGAAGGTGAAGGTGAAGGTGAAGGTGAAGGTGAAGGTGAAGGTGAAGGCGAAGGCGAAGGCGAAGGCGAAGGTGAAGGTGAAGGTGAAGGTGAAGGTGAAGGGTGCAACTTCACGGTCACCGGTACGATAGGCAAGGTCCAGTCACGCATTGGAGACTTGTTCCTGCTGGGAATTGCGGCACTGACCCTCTCCGGGTGGAGCGCCCTCCGCAGGGAGTAGTCCTGCCGTGTAGATAAGCAGCGGGCCTGCGCGACGAACGATGTCGCGCAGGCCCTTTTCGTATTGTCCCTCGGCAAGTACCTTCAGTCTTCCGCAGGACCATCCTTGGCCATGCGCACCAGTTTGGGCTGAAACTGCGCCACCGGCTCCACCAGATCCGCCTGGGCGCGCATTACGCTTTGGATGTCCTTATACACTGCGGGGACCTCATCAATTCCCGCCGAGAGCAGGGTCACGCCCCGCTCGGCGAGAAAGGCGTGGGCGTCTTTCCATTTCAGCGTCTTGGCTGCCTGGGTCCGACTCATTACGCGACCCGCACCATGGGCCGCACTGTTAAGCGACTCCGGATGACCA
Organism: Candidatus Hydrogenedentota bacterium; assembly: GCA_016791475.1. Lineage (NCBI taxonomy): Bacteria > Pseudomonadati > Candidatus Hydrogenedentota > Candidatus Hydrogenedentota bacterium. The sequence goes on along the minus strand of JAEUWI010000022.1, from coordinate 106,723 downwards.
AGACCGCGCACCACGTAGGCGGGCGTAGCCATGGAGCCCGGGATGATGCCCAGCACGCCCTTACCCGCGGGCGTCGCACCCTTGCGGTGAACAATAAGCTCCTCGCCATCGTGTACTTCTTTCCAGGCAAAGTTATGGTGATTCTCCACATCCAGCAACACTTGTGCGCCCAGCGCCGACACCAGGTGCCGGTGGATGCACGCGTGGTTTGCGGCGGCGTATTCGCCCATCAGATTCATCGCCGCCCAGTACTCCTGGCCGTCGTCCGTGTCCAGGTCCAGCCACGCGAGGTTCTTCAGTTCGCCCGGTAATTCAGGACGCCGTGCTTTGGCCCGCTTGCTGTATTCGTCGCAGACGGATGCGCCCGTACCCCGGCTTCCACTGTGGCTCAGGATGGCGAGATATTTGCCCGCCGGGATCCCGAGCGTGTCGTCACCGATACTAAAGATGCCGTACTCGACGAAATGGTTGCCTCCACCGCTGGTACCCAACTGGGACCAGGCCTTGTCCTTGTTGCGTTCTGTTATAACGGTTACGGACCAGTCGCGGTCCATCACATCGTGTTCCCGGCGTTTATCGAACTTGGCGCCGATCCCGAATTGCGTCTCGCGGAGGAGGACGTTTTTCAATTGTTCCTGCTTTGTATCCAGGCTGTCCACGGGCATGTCCAGCACGCTCAGCTTCACGCGGCAGGCAATATCCACGCCCACGGCATAGGGAATGACGGCGTTCCGTGTACCCAGCACGCCGCCGATGGGCAGCCCGTAACCCAGATGGGCATCCGGCATGAGCGCGCCGCGCACCGCCACGGGCAGCGCGCAGGCATTCCGCAACTGCTGCACCGACTGCGGTTCCAGATCATCGCCCCATTGACGCCACGGCGCGGGCTCATCCCGCGCTTCGAAGCGGTTCGACTCCCGGTACTGGATCAGGCCACAGGCCAGCGCGCCGCCCTGCGGATCGTTGCGGTGGCTTTCCGGGCTTTCCAGGATCGCTTTGATAAACTCTGGCAATGCTCGCTTCTTGATGCCGCCGGCAATCGCGGCACGCACCGCAAGCTGCGCCTCTTTCAACAGGGCTCTCGGTACCCCGAGTTCCAGAATTTCACGTGATTTCATGATTTCTTCCTCTTATGAGTTCCGCCAGTAGTCACAGCACTCATCGTCATCCGCAATAGTATGCTCATCAAGTTGCTCATTTCCCGGCCTGCATCCGCGTCACCGCTATCTCCCACACGTGCGCATCCACCTGTGTCGTCTCAAACTTCGCATCCACAAAAGCCTCAATCGTCCGCATGTTGGTCCGCGTATGTTCCGTCAGCGGCCCGGTGCGAAAGCGCCCGCCGCCGCCCACGGCCATGGGCAACAGCAACTGATCCGCCAGGTGCTCGCCCACGGGCGCGCCATGCTGGAGATAGCCTTGTGCTTCCCGCGCCGCACCCGTCGCGACGCGCTCCGCCGACACCGACTTCTCGCCGACGGCCGTGACCACTTCGACGATGTGCTCATGTTCGATTGTGATCAGCACGGCATTGCCCGGACCCTTTGCGGTATCGATCCGAGTGATTTGCCCGTCCTCGGGCAGCTTCAGCTTTCGGCGCACCACGGCCAGTTCACGTTCTGCAATCACATCGGGCAGCAAGGAGAGCAGACTCGCCGCCGTGACGCGAATCAAGGCACCACGGTCCAGCATTTCATAGGCTTTCAGCGCACGCGCAGGGGTTATCTCAACCGACAAACGCCCACCGCCCGCAGGGTAAAAGCCGGGTCGTTCACACGTAACCTCGACCCGCGCGCCCATGGCGCGCAACTGGGGCAGAAACGTATCCCTGATAAACTCAAACGGAGGCGCCATGGGATTGTGGGTTCCGCCCTCGATAGTCAGGAGCGACCCTTCGTCCGCCAGCAACAGCGGCATCAACAGCGTTTGGAGCACCAGCGTTGTGCTGCCCGCCGTTCCGATATCGAAGTGAAAGTCACCCGGTTGCACCGTGCCGGGCTGGAAGCGAAGTGACTGTGAGCCAAGCCCATTGCCCTCAACTTCGGCACCGCTGATGGCCGCCGCCGCCTCCACGCACATCATGTGCTGCCGCGCGAGTCCCGGCTTCTTCCGGCCCGCCCGAATCCGTTCCATGACGAAGGGTTTTCCGGTCAGGACCGACAGCGCGAGACTCGTGCGCAGCACCTGTCCACCGCCCTCACCCTGGGATCCGTCGATGTGGACCACCATGTCATCTTTTACGTCCATGTTCTTCTGCTTTCTTTCGAGAGACCGGAACCCTGATCGGGTTTCCCATTGGTCTTGGGTTGTCTGACTGAGAGCCAGAAGGGTGCCAACGCGCCCGTACCTTTCTAAGTGTCCGATTAAGGGGACCTTAGAGAGCGTGGGCGCGTTGCACATGTGGGGTTGATTTATCCAGGAAGATAGCAAATTATTCAACAGGATAGTTCGGGAAGCGTGTATGGGCAAGTGGTTTCAAGCGCAATGGCCTGGGTATCAACTGAAATTGAAAACACGCCTTCGGCTTGATTGCGTGAGGCATACTAACGTCGCGATGTGTCGCACGCAAAGGCGCTAAGGCGCAAAGGAAGTTGTAATGCAAGCTCAATCGGAACCTGCCTTGATTGCAGGGAGGAATCTCAGTCGCAGAACGCTACTTTCCCGCTCTCTTGTTAGTTCGCTTCACGGTCATCGTGGAAGAACGATTAAGTGCGGCCCGACGGCGTCCCACTTCTAAAGGCCGCCAACTTCATGCAACCTCCATGCCCAGGCTATCCCGTCTCGGACTTCCGATGTGCTACACTGCGCCTCGCCCCGCATCCCCTCTCGCGAGGCATTTTCTGTGTCTGTAATCATCCCCGAGATCACCATGAAGAAGTTCATCCAAGCCTGTGCACTGTTGCTTGTGCTCCTTCTCCTGTACCTCCTCCTGTGGCCCGTGCCCATCGATCCCGTCGCATGGGAACCGCCCGCAGCACCGGCCCTTGAAGGGGCCTACGCCGTCAATTCATCCCTTGCGTCCGTCGAGCGGCTCGGCGAGGGCGTGGGACCGAAACCCGAAGATATCGCCGTTGACAGCCAGGGCCGCATCTATGGCGGCTTCGAAGACGGCCGTATCATGCGCTGGGACGCCGACGCGCAGAATCCAGAGGTCTTTGCCAACACGGGAGGACGTCCCCTCGGTCTGCACTTCGATGCGAGTGAAAATCTCATCGTGTGCGACTCCTACAAAGGCCTTCTCCGCATTGATCCGGCTGGAATCATTGAAGTATTGGCAACGGAGCATGGCGGCGTGCCTTTCGGTTTCACCAACGACGTCGAAGTTGCCGCCGACGGCACGATCTACTTTTCCGATGCCTCGTCGAAATTCGGCCAGACGCAGTACATGGAAGATCTCATCGAGCACGGCGCCCATGGGCGGCTTCTGGCCTGGCACCCCGACACGAAGAGGACAGAATTGCTGCTCGATGGCCTCCATTTCGCCAACGGCGTCGCCGTGGATCCCGGCCAGCAGTTTGTCCTGGTGAATGAGACAGGTTCCTACCTTGTGCGCAAATACTGGATAGCAGGGGAGAAGAAGGGGCAGGACGAAGTTCTCATCGACAACCTCCCCGGATTCCCGGATGGAATCTCCACGGGCGCCAACGGCGTTTACTGGATTGCCATCGCCTCGCCGCGCAATCCCCTGATGGACAAGCTGGGTTCCAAGCCCTTCTTGCGCAAGGTGGTCATGCGCCTGCCCGCCTTTCTTCGCCCGAAGCCCTTGCGCCATGCCTTCGTTCTGGGTATCGATGCGGAGGGCAAGGTCGTCCACAACCTCCAGGATCCCGATGGTGCCTTCGCACCCATCACCAGCGTGCAGGAGCACGACGGCAAACTGTACTTCGGCAGTATTCTTGAATCCGCCTTCGGGCGCATCAACGTTCCCACCGTGAAGGATTCCGCCTGATGGGTCTCCTGCGTTATCTCTCCGAGGCCCAGGCCGAGCTGACCGCCATGGGCGAAGAATTCGCCTGCATCGAGAATGCGCCGGGTGTATTTCCGCCCCGCGAGATCGTGCCCCTCGGCGCGAAATTTTCCCACCTCGACGGGCCGCCCGCCGCGATCTTTCTGGACATGGACGGCACGACCACCTACACCGAGCCGCTCTTTCTCCACGATGTGGAAGAGGTCGTGCGTCGTGGCACCGGCTGGAAGACCAAAGCAGCGTGGGCGGGCATCAATCCCGAGCGGGACTATCCCAACATCGTGGGCTACAGTACCCAGCGCAATCTGGAGTACCTTTACGCGTCGGTGGGCCATGCCATTCGCCCCGACCTCTTTTTCGATGAGACGATGAAGGCGTTGGTTTTCCTGGCCGAGCGCGATGTGCCCGAGGATATTCGCACCCGCGTGGATACGATGACGCGCACCTTCGGCATGGAGACCTGGCCCCGCCATGCCGGCGATCCCGCGAGGCGCGCCGCCGAGGGCGACGCACTCATTCGCGAAGCGATGCTGCGTTATCCGAGTGTAGGCCAGGAAATGTTCGCCCAGTTCGGCCTGATGATTTTCTACGCGGATTACATCGATATCCTTGAGCGGGTGAACAGGGGAGAGGGTGCCGCCGTCTCGGAAATGATTTATGGCGACCCCGCCGTGCCCGCCATAAACGCCATGCCGGGCGTGGCCCTGCTGTGCGCCCTTGCCAAGGGCTGGCTGCCGGAATCCTGCGCCCCGGAACTCGCGCGCGCGGTGCGCAATGCCCACCCCGACATGTCTCTGGCGGACGAGCTCCCGGAGACGCTGGCCACACTTTGCCGCGCCTTTCGCGACAACCCCGTGCCCGTCGCCCTGGTTACCTCGTCAGGTTCATTCGAGACCAATCTCGTGCTTCAGGCGGTCTTCCGTGCTCTGCGCGAGGAAGTGGCTGGATGGGAAATCGACGGGGACGCGCGCGGCAGGATACGGGCTGGTTTTGAGTGCCATCGACGCTTCTTCGATACCATTGTCACGTGCGACGATGTTATCGAGGGCCGCACCAAGCCCTATCGCGATCCCTATACGCTGGCTCTGGCCCGACTCGGACTGGATGGTCGCCACGCGCCCCGCGTAATCGGGTTTGAAGATACGGAAGCCGGCATAACGGCGCAGCGGGGAGCGGGGATTGGCATTCCCTGTGCCGTACCCATCGAACACACCCTGAGTCAGGATTTCAGTGGCGCCGCATACGTCCTCAAGAACGGCGTGATCGAAGCTATCGTCCGGCACGGCCTTTTCATGCGCTGACGAGCTTTACTTGCCGCCGCAGGCCGTGCACTCCGTGTAGTGCGCTTCCTTTGCGTCACTGTAGGTGAGCCGCGTCGGTTTCACATTCTTGAGCATGGCGCAGTCCTCAGTCCAGTGGAATTCCATCAGGCGCTTCGAGCAGAAAACCATCTGGTCGGGGTCGATACTGCGCGATGGAAGCAATTGCGGGGTCGTTTCTTCGATAACCACGTCCACCGCTTCGGTGGTCTGGACACCTTCGCCGGATTCCGAAGCTTCCCCTTCCGGGGCCACGATGTCCATGGAGTCTTCCAGTTCGATTTCGGTGCGTTCCCCCTGGAGTGTGACGCTTCTGTCTTTGGCCCGCCGGCTTTCCTGGCTGTCATCCTTGGGATCGCCCTCCTGGGAGACGACATACCGCACATCGGTGCCCGCTCGCGAATTCGCGCTGCGCTTCACCTTGTAGATGTTCAGGCGCTCTTTCGTCGTGTTGTTGAAATTGCGCTTCGGTTGCTCTCGCCGACTGGGTTTAATGTAGTTTCCGTCCATTCGGTCGTAGCCGGTGCCCGCGTTCTGTGCCAGGCACGGAACGCCAATCACAAGACAGACAATCAGCACCGTCGCTCGAATCCACTTCAACGTGAACATCGCATCGCTCCTCAGCTTGCGGCCCCGGCAAACAGCCCCCCAACCCTGCAATTCGCTTGCACCGCGTTCCGGTTCAGCACATATCGTGCAAAAATCATGACAGAAGTACAACACCATTCTAGGTCTACAACCGCAGTATTGTCAATGGTTTTCCTCGCCAGCGCCGGAAAATATGCGCTTATCGCACGCGCCACCGCCTCAAGTGTTCGAAATGTGGACAGCTCTGCGGGCGCCTCCGCGCCGCGTGCCTGTCGACTCCACCGAAGCGCCGCGCGTCGGTGCCCTACGGTCACAGAGAGCTTTCCGCCCTCGCGGCGAGCGCCTCCAAGTCGTGTCGCCATACGGCGGCCAGCGCCGGATTGCTCAGGAGGCGTCGAATCGCCTGGACGTTTCTGTTGTCGAAGAAACGCGTATGGACCGCCTCCATGATCGTGATCCGTTCATGTCCGGTCGCTTCGATTTTGATCACGTCGCCCGCCTCGACTTCACCGGCTTCGAGCACGCGAAAATAGAAGCCCACCCGTCCGCTCTTGAGAAAGATTTTTGAAAAGCCGGGGTGCTTCATTCGCAGGTTCAACTTGAAGCAGGGAACCCGGGGCTGGCTCACTTCGAGCAGCACCGTGCCCACGCGCAGCCGGTCGCCGATACTCAGTTCGGACTCGAGGATTCCTTCGGTAGTAAGATTTTCGCCGAATTGCCCCGGCTCAAAATCATCGCGACCCAGCTCGCCCGACCAATGGGCATAGTGCTCCCAGGGATAGCCATAAACGGCTTTGTCTTCGCCGCCGTGATTGACCAGATCGGCCTGCCGGTCACCCGCGATCTGGACTGTCCCCACGGTCACGGGGCCCGCCACGGGCCGCTTGAAGATGCCCGTCTGAACCAGTTCGCCCTGATGCACGACTTGCGTGAGGCCCGACACATTTACCGATCGAAGTTTCATCTGCTGCATTCCTTACCTGAGCCACGGGCCATGCGCATCGCGCCCGCCACCTTAGCAAGTCGCCCCCGCATGGCGCAATTGCCCGCAACCGCTGTGGACGCCGCTGTCAACCCGCGATCTGGAATCTCCGTTCTTATGGCATAGGATGGGGCATATCGGGAGTTGGGCTGCGGCCAGTGTGATGTTTTTGCGTTCGGGTTGTAGGCTGAGCAGGCTGTGCTATGGCGCGAGTTCGCGCCGGAACTGGGAAGTAAAGGAAGCAATGAAACCACTTGGGAAGCGGATGCTCTCCGCTATGGGTTGTCTGTTACTCCTGGCGGGATGCCCGGAGTTCCTTTCCTCATTCGATATGACGGGAAGCTATGCTGGAAAGTGGGTGCTGCCCGGCGAGGGGGACGCCGCCGACGAAAAATGCCCCATCACACTCGACCTTGTGCATTATGCCCTTGCCGAAGACCCCGTCGACGCCACCGAAGTTGAGGGTTACGTCAATCTGGATTTTACCTGCTTCGAGACCCTCCAGACCTTGCTCAATCTCCAGGAGATCGAAGTCGGCGAAATTCGCGTGGTCGGTCGCATCGTCGTCGGCGGTAATTTCCTGCTTCGGTCGGAAGATATAATCGGCGGGTGCAATAGCGACCTCTGCATCAGCCTCGTGCTTACGGGCCAGGCCAAAGACATCGATGACGATGGTCAGGCCGACACACTTGCGGGAGAATGGACCGCCGTATTTCCCGTGCAGCTTTCCGGCACTTTCTCGGCGACCCTCGTCGAGGAGGACGAGTAGCGTCTCACCCCAGTTACCCCGTGTTTGTTCCGCATGACGCGAACAAAACGAGGAGGCAGCGTACCGCTCGCGGCGCGCTGCCTCCTTCCTAACTTTTCGGCGCAACCAGACAAGAACAGACACAACTGAACGGGGGCATCGGCGTTCATCGCCAGCATGAAAGTGTTGTTGCTTTGCGTCGGTTAGTGCTGTATTTCTATTCTGTTGCGACCGTACTCGATCGCGGATGCCAGCCCCTTCTCCAATTTCCCGTAGAGGGCCTTGCCGTCCGCACATCCCTCGGTCGTTGCCAGGCCGATACTGAGCGTGCTGCGGAATCGGGCTTCCTTGTGGGTGAACACATGGGCCTCCACACAGCGCCGGAGGTCCTCCAGAAGCAAATAGGCGGGTTCTGTTTGTTTTGATTCAAACAGCACGCCAATTCGTCCGTTTCCGAGATCGCCTGGAAGGTCTCCACGCCCGAGAGAGCGACCAAGAATGTCGCTCGCATCGCTCAAGACAATCACACTCGCGATCTGTCCATGACTCTGCTCTACTGCGGGCAAATGGTCAATTTCAATCAGGCACGCGGTGCGCAGGGGGGCCTCAGAGCCACCCACCGCGCGATCAAGCGCCTTAAACCAGCCATCGGCGGGCAGCAGTCCCGTACCCTTCTGGATACTGTAGAGTCGGTGCACATCCTGGTGGAATCGCGCCTCAACTTCGTCCAGCAGCACGAATTTGAAAAGCACATTGCCCAGTAGAATTCGGTCTCCGTGCCGCAGGATGGTCGTCGTCACCGGCACGTTGTTCACGAAAGTCCCGTTACTGCTTTTCAGATCGGTGATGACGAAGGTTTCCTGGCCGTATTCTTCATTTCGCGTGATGCGGGCGTGCTCCCTCGAAATAAGGGGTGAGGCGATGGTGGTATCGGCATCGGCCGAACGACCAAGAAGATACTCGTGGCCCTGGATTTCAATTTCCCGGCCCAACTCCCAGCCGTCGAGGCAGATCAGACTGGACCGCAGCGGTCCGGTAGAACGACGGGGCATGATGGCGGGGCCATCGAAGAGCTTGGTCGCGGTGGGATCGTCTTCTACCTCGGGCGGTGCCTCCGGACGGGACAGGCCCGCAGGCACTTCGGTCTTTCGGGCGGGTCCCGTGATGCCCAGGCTCTTCAGGCTGATTTCGGAGTTGCTCTTCTGTTCCTGCTCGCTTCGCAAAAGGCGACTGGCCACCAGGTCAAAGTCGGAAAGTGAACATAGAAAGGGCTTTAGCCGAAAGTCTGGACAGGCCTGCTGCACCGCCGCGAGCGCGGCATCATCCAATGGATTCACCATTGCGAGGGTCAGGTTTTTGCCGAGAATGTCGATGGGCATCAGACGGTGGCGCAGGCACAACTCGCGCGGTACGGTCTTGAGCACATCCTGGCTCACGTTGTAATCCGCCAGGTTGAGACGGGGCAGCTTGAGGTGCTTCACCAGGAAATTGGTCAGGTCGGTCTCCTTGAGAAAGCCGAGGCTGACGAGGCCCTTCACGAGGTGGCTGTTTTCATTTTCCTGAAGGGCGAGTGCGGCATGGATTTGTCCTGCGGACACAATGCCCTGCTTTACCAGCAACTGACCAAGTCGGCCGGCGCTCGGCGTGTCGTTCACGGGTACATTGGATGGTTCGGTCATGGATAGCAGAATTCGGGTGTCAAAGCTTCGCGCACACCGGGCGTGGCAGGTGAATCCGCCGCCCGGATCAGCGATTATAGTATCACTCAACGGGCCGGATGTACGAATTCAGCGCGCCACATCGGTGCGCGCCGCCGCGTCGGTGTCCAGGCTTCCGAGCAGGGTGGTCGCCTCCCAGCCCGCCTGGGCCGCCGCAAACTGCCCGCCCGCATCGCCCGGCACCGGATAGTGAAGTACGCCTCGGAAGCGCTGGGGATGCTCTCTTTTCATCGCGGCGTAGCGGGCCGCCGCCAGCGGGTCGGAGCGGACCACGCCCAGCGTGTCCACACCAAACTGGTCAAAAAAGCTGAGGCCCTCATCGATCCGCCAGAGGTCATACCACGACGCCCCCTCGATGTGAAGGTCCACCACCGTAATGTCCTTCGGAAGCTGCTGCGCGCCTTTCACCCCATCCAGTTCGATGGCCCGATCCAGCGGATTGAAGTGCTCGCCCCAGATGAAAACATCCGCCTTACGATCCAGATTGCGGACGATGTCCGTACCCTTTTGAACGGCGTCCGCGAGGATAAGGTCATTGGGCATGCCCCGCTCGATACAGCGGCTGTCCCGATTGAGATATCCCGCGCCGGAGTGCCCCAGGTGAATCGCCCTGGGTTTCAAATGGGTGTAGACCTCCGCCATCAGTTTCTCCAGCAGGAGCCAGGTGTTCGTATCCGACGGGCAGCACGCGGGCGTGTTGGCCTGGGAGAGATCCACCAGATCCGCCGTGATGAGCAGGGTATCCCCGGTCTGTACCGGCGCCTGGCCTTTGAGCTGCAGGACCGGGGGCGCGTAGGACTCAAAGACATAGTCACGGTCCTGGCGCAACACCGCATACCCCTTGGCCGTGCGCACGCGCGGTCGGCTCGACGCGCAGTCCAGAATGCGGTCATAGGGGAGATGGACCCGCCGGAGTTCGTCCACCACCGCGGGAAACTCCTCCACGTAGGTGCCCTCCAGCAAATTGGGATCGAGCCCCGCGACAACGCTGTCGGCCCCGAAGCTTTCGATCAGCGGAACAGGCTCTACGAAGCGCGCCCGGCAATAGGCGTAAGCGTCCACGAGCGTGGCCCGGACTTCGGCATCGTCCAGCGCCGTATAGTGGGAAGACGGCAGAAACACGTGATTGAAGCGGAGCTCCGCCAGGCCGTCAATCGCCGACTTGAACCCGTCGTCGAACTGTTCCAGCGGCAGCAGGGAGGCCCGGGTGCGATAGACCGGCGCATCGATGATTGTGCCGCCATCCAGTATCAGCGTCCGCTCTTCCGATTTCGAGGCGCCGGAAAGAAGTTGCAGCAGGGTGTCCAGGCCGTAATTCGCCCCGGCCGCCGTGCGCCCGGCGACGATGATGCCGTCCGCGGTCACTAGAATCGCATAGCCCTCGGGATCGGCGGGTACAGATTCCCGAATCGCCGCGGCCGCCTCCACAAACGCCGTTGCGCCACTCTCCAATTCCGGCGCGGGAACATTGAGAAATCCGGATTCCAGGGCCATCACCCGGACGCTTCCCTCGGCCTCGCCGCCCAAATCGGAAGTGAGCTCGGTCCAGCGCCGGATGAAGTGCGCGTCCAACGCGTCATCAAATATCGACTCGGCACAGTCAAGCGTCCAATGTCCCGTGATCGTTACAGGCGCGTGGCCACTTCTGCCCGCTTGACGTGGCCGCGGGAAAATTCGATCATAGGGCGATGCATTGTTCTGAAGGTTGATGGCAAACTGCAGCGCCTGGGTCAGGCCCGCTTTCAAGCGGTAATACGCGTAAGGCTCGCCGGCGAATCCGTTGAACTGGTCCCGTTGATGGACGCTGTCCAGAAGATTGCGGTAGGCCTCCGCGGCGAGCCCCGGGGGAAGGTCGGGTGGTTCTCCTGCGACCATGGCCTGCACGTCGGCCCGCAAGTTTCCCCGGTGAATCATGCCGGGAATAAGTATACGCCCGCGATAGGGCCAGAGCACCTTGGCCTCGAGCAGGTAGACTTCTTCGGAAAAATCCGCATAGGGCAGCAGGACCGGACGGCATAAGGGCGTCGTGAATGTGTGAACCGTGTCCCCATTGCGGTTCATGACCCGGATCTCCCCTTCGGGAAGGTCCCACAAATTGCCGAGGGTCAGCGGATCGCCCAGGGTTAACTCGAAGCCTTGTTCTCCCAAGCGAAAGTCAAAGCGCAATACCTTGCGAAGCCGGTCTATCGTTTCCTTTACCGCGCTGGCGTTGTCCACCGGGCGGATTGAGAAGCCCCAGCGGCCGGTGCCGTTGTCCAGTTTGATCAGAACCAGATTGCGGCCGGCTTTCAGCGGAAAACGAATGTAATGCTCGTCCGGGGTGAGGATTCTGGACGCGTGATAGCGAAAGATTTCTTCCCCATTGACCCAGATTCGCATACCATCGTCGCCTCCAACGCCGAAGAGGCGGTCCTCATCCTTCGTGGCGTTAATCCAGCACGCGGCGTAGCCCGTCTGAAATTCCGAGGGCGAAAGGTACTCGTCAAAATATACCCGCCCGCCCAACGTACTCACCGCATTCCAACGGCGCGTCTTCTGATCCGGACCGAGGACCTGCAGGTCCGCCTGGGGGGCAATCGCGGACTCGCCTCCGGATGGGGCGAGAAAATCCGTGAAAAAGCCGACGCAGGATCCATCATGAACACAGGCGCCCGTGCTGTCGGTATTGCCGGGATTGGGAAAGGGACCGCAGATGAGCCAGCCCCGAAGGAAGGCCCCGTCGTTCAGGTGATCCGCATCGTAAACCGGCGCTACGTCCGATCTTAACGGTACTCCAACCTCGTTCTCCGGTTCCGCCGCCATCGCCGGAATTGTGTACGCCAGAAGCAGCGCCAGTGCCGCAACGGTAGAGCTGGTTCGGCCGAAATGCATGGATGAAGGGTCTTCCCCATGGGGCTAAGGTTGCGTGGAGGCTCTCAGGGCTATATGATTGACTCACTGTATAGCGCGTGCCGTGGCCGCGTCAAGCAAAGTAAGGCCCGTGCTTCGCCCGATGGGCGTGGCAACGGGGAAGTTGCGCGTGCCCCCCTGCGCATCGGGGTCTGGTTGGGAGTCGTCATGATATTCATCTGTCCACATTGCGAGCAATCGCTCCAGATTCGCCCGCAGTTTGTCGGATTCCGGGGCTACTGCAAGAAGTGTGGCGGTCGAATTGCCCTCATCGGAGAACGGAACATGCTCACGGCCCAGCGGGCCCAGGCGCTGGAGCCTCGGGTGGTGGAAGTGGCCCATCCCATCGAAGGTCTGCCCCATTTGGTCGCGTCTTCGCTCGATGCCGCCCTGGAAAGCATTTCGGGCTGGGACGACGAAGTTGTGACCGACTTCGAGAGTGATTCGGAAATTGAAGCGCCTCCCACGGACGATCAGCTCAGGCGCCTCCGCGAACTCGGCGCGACCGAGGGGCAACTGCAACGGTTGAAGACCAAGGGCGACGCCATCCGCCTGATCGAAGTGCTCCAGCCGCCGCCGACGGAAGAACAGTTGGCAATTTTGCGGTCTTACGGCGTGTCGGAGGAAGAATTGAGCTACCTCACGACGCAGGGCGTGGCCCAGGCGATGATTGATGAGTACGAATCGGAAAACGACGCGGAAGAATACGAAAGTGACTATTGAGAACGCTCCGGCACGGCCCGGAGAATTGCAGCCTCGATTTGAAGGAGGAGTCTTTCCATGAATCCCTTGCGGTATGCGGTTCACGCCTATGCGTGGACGAATAGCTGGAGCAACGACACACTCGATATCATCGACCGCGCCCGATCGCTGGGCTTTGATCTGGTCGAAGTGCCGCTCATGGAAATTGAGAAGGTGGACGCGGCGGCCATCCGGGCCCGCGCGGCGGAGGCCGGCATGGCCCTGTGCACTTCCACGGCCTGCGCGGAGCATACCGACCCCACATCGGACGACCCCGCCGTCCGCGCAGCCGGGCTCGATTACCTTAAGAAATGCATCAAGGCCACGGCGGACATGGGAGGGACCGTGTTCACGGGCGTCACCTATTCCGCCATTGGCAGAAAGATCACGGGACGCCCCAACGAGGCCCATTGGGACCACGCGGCAACGGTGATGCGCGAAGCCGCGCGCTACGCCTCGGACCACGGTGTCACCCTGGGCATTGAAGCGATCAATCGTTACGAGACCTTTCTCATCAATACCGCCGAGCAGGCACTCGCCCTGCGGGACCGCATCGGCGAACCCAACGTCAAGGTACACCTCGACGCCTATCACATGAACATTGAGGAGCGTAACTTTTACGAACCCACCCGATTGGCGGTACCCCATCTCTGCCACTTCCACCTCAGCGAAAGCCATCGCGGCACGCCGGGGACGGGTACGGTGAACTGGGACGAGATCTACCGGGCCCTCGGCGAGTCTCGCTACGAAGGCATCGTGGGACTTGAGTCCTTCGAAAGCGTCTCACCCGCCATGGCTGCGGCGACCTGCATGTGGCGTTCCCTGGCCGAGTCCAGTGATCAACTCCTCGGCGATGGATTGAAATACCTCAAAACCCTCGAAGCCAGATATTATTCTTGAAACCAGACGCCCGCGGTCGGTCCTCTTTGGGAGCGGTCGTGTGGCAGGCCCCGGCGAAGGAGCCGTGGCGTATAGCATGCGTGGCCACGCCACGCCGGAAAGAGTGCGAAAAACATGCTTCAGTTCATATGTCCAGCGTGCAGGCAGGTGCTGCGCGTTGCGCCCAGGCATCTCGGCCAGCGCGGCCAGTGCAATAAGTGCGGCGTCAAGATTGCCCTCATCGGCGCGGCGAACGATCCCGCGCCTCAAATGGCGAGCCTTGTGGCCGAACTGCCCCAGGGCCCTTCCGGCACGCCGGCGACCGAGGCGCAGAAGGAATACCTGCGGCGCCTTGGCGATACGGAGTCCGACATTATTGGACTGGACAAGGATGCCGCCGCGGATCGGATCGACGCCCTGCGGACGCAGCATCGTAAACTTTCCCCGCCCACGCCCAAGCAACTGGCCCACTTGATTCGTCTTGGCGCATCCCACGATCAGATCGCCCAACTCATCAGCCAGGCCGATGCCTCCGCCCTCATCGAAGCCATGCACCTCCGTCCCACGCAGATGCAGATTGAACTGCTGCACAAACTCGGGGCGAACGGGGCGCAGATTGCACGTCTGAAAACCAAGGCGGACGCCTCGGAGCTGATCGAGCAACTGGGCCACTGACGGTGGGACAGGAGCGGTTCACTGGCTCGGCGGACGCTTACACTGAAGGGCATCAACGCCGCGTGTGGAGCAGGGCGAGCAGCACCAGACAGGCCCGCCCATCCACCGGCTTCGACAGGAGCCCTTCGCATAGCTGTTGCAATTCTTCATCGGTGAGCACCTCGGTGCCCAGGGCGTAGCGCTGGCGCGGATCGCCCCGGAAGGCCCAGAGCAGTTCCCCCGCGTACTGCGGCTGGCAGATCTCTTTCTTCGGCTTACCGCGCCCCACCTGATCGAGGGCCTTCTGCATACGCTCCTTGATGCTGCCCTTGAGACCTTCATTACGAAAGGTCCCGTCCTTCGCAAGGTTGACCGCCACCGGCTCCGCCAGGCGCGGCAGGAGCCAGTTCTCCAGCTCCTGCTCCAGAATACCGCCCAGAATAAAGTCCTCCGGCGGGGCCTGGGCACCGCTCTTGAGCAGACGGAGGTATTTGCGCGATTCCGGCCCAAAGGCATCCCAACCGGGGAGCCAGGCATCCAGCGTCTTTCCAACGCCATCCGCCAGCGTGAACGTGATGGCGGCCTCCGTTGGCGCGAGATCCATATCCACACCGCCGCCATGATGGCGGATCGCCCGCTTCATCACGGAAAGGTGAAAGCTTTCCTTAATCGTTGGCGCGGTCGTGTTGAAGGTGATCATCCCCGCCGCCTCCCGCTTCGACTCGTCGTACTCCACCAGCGTCTCCAAAACCCCGCCTTCGGGAGCCACCGCCACCGCCCAGTGAAAGAGTCCTCCGAAAAAAGCACCCATGCGCGCGCGGTTCAGCGGCAGGGGAGGGAAGCTGCCCTCGAACCCGTTTTTCTCCAGAATCCCGCCCTGGTGCAGCAGCGACTTGTGGGCCTCCACAGCCTCGCCGTAGACCCGGGCCAGGTCGGCCAGTTCCAGCGGCCCCCGATCTTCAATCAGCGAAAGCGCCCGCTCGGCGTCCTCCACCTGCGGTGATCGCCCCAGAAAAGCCGACAATCGTTCCGCGAGCTCCAGCGGCTCCGGCGGCATCCGCATGCCGTCGAGACGCAGCACCACCCCGTCTTCCGTCAAATCAATGCGCCCGCCCGAGGTCGCCAGCGTCCAGCAGTGGCTCAGCTCCGTCAAGGTCATGGGGAAGCGCCCGGCAAAGAGAAAGTGCTCGGGGATGCGTCCGGGGCCGTTGAAGGCGATGGCCATGCGCGACACCATGACGCTGTGTTCTTCCTGCTCGAAGATTTCCACCTCCAGCGTGGTGCCGGGCGCGCGCTCCATCGCTTTAAGCAGCGCACCGACACAAGCCGACATCCGCGCGGCGTCGCCCACGCGCTCATCCCGCACATGGGCCACATTAACCGAAAAGCTGCTCGGCGGAAAATGCATCACGAAGGACTGGAAGATATTCTCCAGCTTGTACAGCTCCAGGTTCGCGGGGGTAAAGAGGGTGGCGTAGTCGCGAAGCGCGGCAAGACTTAGCGTGTTCCGCCGCTCTACCGCATCGGCCAGGACCGGCTCGGCGGCGGCCTTGAATGCGTCAATCGAAAAGGCTGGGGTGGCCATGGGGTACTCCTTCTGCGCCAGCAGTGTACGAAAGCCGAAGGGAGGGGTCAACTGCCCGACGGACGGACCCGCGGTTCAAAAGCATACCCTGGGTGCCACCGCAATCGAGCGTTGCTCGATTGAGGTGGCACCCGGAGGTCGCCCAATGACAAAAGTGGTCGCCTTTTGATAATTTGGCCCTTTATTTTCTATACTATGGCCCCGGTTCCTGCAGGGCAGGATACAGGCAATGCCCAGGCGAAGACCGGCAATAGGAATTCCTCCCCCCATGAACAATATCGATTTCGGCATGGTGCTGATGCAGTATTTCTGCCTGCTCTTTTCCCTCTGCGCCCACGAAGCCGCCCACGCCGCCATGGCCAACTGGTGCGGCGATCCCTCCGCCCGCCTGCTGGGCCGCATGACCCTCGACCCGCGCAAGCATATCGACCCCATGGGAACGGTGGTCATGCCACTGCTCATGATGTTTTCCGGTATACCCTACCTCTTCGGATGGGCAAAGCCCGTGCCCTTCAATCCCCGCAACCTGCGTAATTATCGGCGTGATCCCGTGCTGATTGCCCTGGCCGGACCCGTTTCCAATGTGATCATTGCCGTCACCTGCGCGGTCCTATTGCGCATCATCTTTCTCCTGCTTACCAATAGTATTCAGGTTCCCGTCCTGGGAACGCTCCTGCTTATCGCGTTCTACATGATGACCGTCAATGTGGTCCTGGCCCTTTTCAACATGATCCCCCTGCCTCCCCTCGATGGGCATCATGTCCTCTACTACTTTTTGCCGCCCCGCGGCAAAGCCGTCCTCGAAAGCATCGGCCCATTCGGCATCATCATTGCCGTGATTTTCGTTTCCCAGTTCTGGCTCGGTGCGACGATGCCCGTGGCCATGGGCTTCCTCGTGAAGATCGCCGCCGCAGGCGTCCTTTCCGAGGCCGAGATTCAGAATATCCTCGCTTCCGTCTAGCTCGGCAACGGCTTTCCGGATCGAATAGTTCGCCGCCGCTTTGCTATAATCCCCCCTCCCCGAGCGCGCCGCCCCGCACGTCGAATGTCCGCGCGTGCACCCGCCCGGGAATCCCCAATGCGCATTGTCTAGCGTCTTGCACCGGCCTTCGCCGGGTGCGGAACAGGAGCCTTTCATGGAGTTGTCGAAGAACTATAAGCCCGAAGATGTCGAAACCCAGTGGCTCAAGGCCTGGGAAGACGAGGGCCTCTACAAATGGGACCCCACCCGGAGCCGCGAGGAGACCTTCGTGGTCGATACCCCGCCGCCCACGGTGAGCGGCTCCCTCCACGTCGGCCACCTCTTCAGCTACTCCCACCAGGACTTCATCGTGCGTTTCCAGCGGATGATGGGCAAGAACATTTTCTTTCCCATCGGCTGGGACGACAACGGCCTGCCCACCGAACGACGCGTGCAGAACCTGCTCAACGTGAAGTGCGAAGCCCACCTGCCCTACGACCCGGACTTCAAGGCGGAGCGCGGAAAAAAGGGCGACCCGAAGCCCATCAGCCGCAAGAATTTCGTTGAGCTGTGCGACGAAGTCATCGTGGACGACGAGAAGGCCTTCAAGCAGCTCTGGACGCGCCTCGGCATGAGCTACGACTGGGCGCAGGAATATGCGACCATCAACGAGCACTCCCGCCGCATTTCCCAGCTCAGTTTCCTCGAACTGCTGGCCTCTGGCGAGATCTATCAGGACGAGCGGCCCGTCATGTGGGACGTGGACTTCCAGACCGCTATCGCCCAGGCGGAACTGGAAGACAAAGAACGCCCCAGCGCCTACAACTTCCTCCGCTTCGGTGTGGAAGGCAGCGACGAGAAGCTGGTCATCGCCACCACGCGGCCGGAACTGCTCCCTGCGTGCGTCGCGGTGCTGGTCCACCCGGACGACGAGCGCTATGCCAGCTTCGTCGGCAAGAACGCCATTACGCCCCTTTTCGAAGTGCCCGTGCCCATCATGGCCGATCCGAAGGCGAACCCGGAAAAGGGCACCGGGGTGGTCATGGTCTGTACCTTCGGCGATCAGACCGACGTGGAGTGGTGGCGCGCCTACAGCCTGCCCACGCGCCAGATCATCGGGCGCGACGGTCACCTCATGTCCATGGAATTCGTTCATGTGGAAGGTGAGCCGTTGGAAGGGGTATTTCATCGGGAGACGCTTCGGGACGGGCGCGAATTGATTATCTGCTTCGGTGCGGAGCTGGAGAATTCAAAGCCGATGCATCCCCGCACGGTGCCCAGCCTCAATCCGGAGGCGGCCAATGCGGTCTACGCCGAAATGCAGGGCAAGTACACCAAACAGGCCCAGAAGCGCATCATCGAGATTGCCGAGGAGCGCGGCAATGTCCTCGACCGTCCCGCCGAGGCCATTACCCACGCGGTGAAGTTCTTCGAAAAGGGCGACCGCCCGCTGGAGCTCGTCCCCACGCGCCAGTGGTACACGAAAATCATGGATAAAAAGGACGCCCTCATCGCCCAGGGTCAGAAGATCCAGTGGCACCCGGACTACATGGCCAAGCGCTACGCCCACTGGGTCGAAGGCCTGAACCAGGATTGGTGCCTCAGCCGCCAGCGTTATTTCGGCGTGCCCATTCCCGTTTGGTACCGCATCGACGAGCACGGCGAAGTGCGCTATGACCAGCGCCTCCTGCCCGCCGCGGACCTGCTGCCCATCGACCCGCTGTCCGACACCCCCGCGGGCTTCACCGAGGCCCAGCGCAACCAGCCCGGCGGATTTACGGGCGATCCGGACGTACTCGACACCTGGGCCACCAGCTCGCTGTCGCCCCAGATTGCCTCCAAGTGGCTCCTCGATAAGGACCGCCACCAGAAGCTCTTCCCCATGGACATGCGGCCCCAGGGCCACGACATCATCCGCACCTGGGCCTTCTACACCATCGTGAAGGCCTACCTGCACGAAAAGGAAGTTCCCTGGCACAACGTCGTGCTCAGTGGCTGGATCCTCGATCCCGACCGCAAGAAAATGTCCAAGAGTCAGGGCAACGTCGTCACGCCCGAGCCCCTCATTGACCAGTTCGGCGCCGACGCCGTCCGCTACTGGGCCGCCCGCGCGCGACTCGGCGTGGACACGTCTTACGACGAGCAAGTCTTCAAGGTCGGTAAGAAGTTGGTCACCAAGCTCTTCAATGCGAGCAAATTCGTGCTTCAGCGCATCGAGGGTGTCGACGCGTCGCTCCTGACCGCCGACAAGGTCATCACGGAGCTGGACCGTGCCGTCATCGCCGAGTTGCGCCCCGTCATCGAAAAAGCCACGAAGGCCTTCGCCGAATTCGATTACGCCCAGGCCCTCAGCCTCGTGGAGGATTACTTCTGGCGGGTCTATTGCGATAACTACGTGGAAATGGCCAAGTCCCGTACCTACGACGAAGAGCTCACCCCCGAACGCCTCTCCGCCTGCGCGACGCTGCGCCTGACCCACCGCGCCCTCGTGCGCCTCTTCGCGCCCTTCGTCCCTTATATCACCGACGAAGTCTGGCACTGGGCCTACAGCGAAGACGCGGGCATGAACCGCTTCGTCCACAAAAGCCCCTGGCCGAGTTTGGACGAATTCAGCGCCATCCCCGCGCCGAAAGCGGCCAACACCTACGACGCAACCGTCGCCGCCGCCGACGCCGTCCGCAAGGCCAAAGCCGATGCCAACGTCAGCATGGCCGCGCCCGTGCAGAAGGCCAACTTCACCGTGGTTGCGGATGCCGTTGCGGCGGTCGAAGCGACGTTGGACGACATCCAGCGCATGCTGAAGATCGAGAGCGTGACCGTGAAGGCGGGCGAGGTGGAGAACGCGCTGGTTTCGGTCGAAACCACCATTCATCCGCCCGCGGAGTAAAACCGGAATTCCGTAGTATCGCATGCGTGCCGCCAACCCTTCGCGGGGTTGGCTGCACGTTTTTCTTTGGTCACTCGATCCTGCCTCTCCCAGATTTCTCTTCATGCGCTAAAGCTCTGGCCACCCATGAAGCACATGACGAGGACTCAGGTGTCCATGGCTGAATTGTAGTATGGGTTGGGCTGTTTTTTGGGAATCTACTCTGGAATGGTTGGGTGAAATCTAACAATTAGCATTAAACTTGAAAATTCGATTGACCAACGTGAAATTGCAGTGGTAAAATTTGGTCGCTCAAGTTGTTGAATTGGATTGCTTTGCAGTTATCCGGGGGGATGGCTGCGGAGTTTGATGGGTTTGCGTGGCGTGCGGGAATGTTCTCGGCCACGGATACCGGCATTAGACTATTCCGGGTGTGTCTTTGGTGAATATGGATCGCGTTCGCCAAATCACCCCCTTGGCAGTGGTGGCTGCCGTTAAGGGAGAACAGTTCTCTATGTATACGCCTGTATACTCGCACTGCCGTATCGTATTTCGGGGGCTCCGCTGGTGTTTGACAATAGTCGCCACCGTGTTTGCCGTGAGTTCCGCGTCGGCCCAGACCTACACGTATCTCTCCCAATGGGGCACTGCTGGAGCGGGTAACGGGCAGTTCAATACGCCCTACGGCCTCGCGACAGACACCTCGGGAAATGTGTTCGTCTGCGATGTCGCCAACAGTCGTGTCCAGAAGTTTAGTGCGACGGGTACCTTTGCCCTGCGTTTCGGCAACACGATCACACCCGCCACACTTCGTCTGAATGCTCCTGCGGCCATTGCGGTAGACAACTCGAGCGGCATTGTCTACGTGACGGACACGAACAACAACCGAGTTCAACGCTACAATAGCGCCGATGGAACGCAACCGGCGACGTCGCCTCGCTGGGGCGCCGCGGGCACGGGCAATGGACAGTTTAACAGACCCACCGGTATTGCCCTGGATGGATTGGGCAATGTTTACGTCGCCGACACCGGCAACAATCGCATCCAGCGCTTGAGTCTGACGGGCACTTATTCGCTCAAATGGGGCACGACCGGTACGGCGGATGGCCGGTTTAATACCCCCACGGGAATTGCGATTGACAGCAGTGGGAATGTTTATGTTGTGGATCGCGGCAACAACAGAATTCAGAAATTCTCGTCGACGGGTACCTTTATCGCGAAGTGGGGTTCCGCCGGCAGTGGCAACGGTCAGTTTAACTCGCCGCGTCACATTGCGATTGACGGTGCCGGCAACGTTTATGTGGCCGATACCGGCAACAATCGAATTCAAAAATTTACGTCGGCGGGCGTGTATTTGACCCAATGGGGCACGGCCGGAACCGGGAACGGTCAGTTCAGCCAGCCGCGCGGGGTCACCGTGGCAAGTACCGGCCTGGTCTATGTGGCGGATACCGGAAATAACCGGGTTCAGCGCTTTGGCCCCCTTCCCACAGCCCCTTCTGATCCCGGCGCCACCACGATCACGACAACCTCCATGACCTTTACCTGGGTCGACAATTCGAACGATGAATCGGGCTTCAAAGTCTACGTTGATGCCGGTGCGGGACCGCCGGTTACCTTGAGCACGACCACCACGGCCAATGCGACAACCTGGGAGGCCACCGGCCTGCAGGTCAACACGCAGTATGCGTTTCAGGTCGCCGCAACCAATTCCAATGGCGACAGCGCCAAGACCACCAATTTCCAGTCGTGGACCCGTGCCGCGACGCCGCTCGCGCCCCTCGTATCCAATCCGGGGACCACGACGCTGGACGTGGCTGTGGCCTCGGGCGACGGAAATCCCGCGATTACCACCTATGCGATCCGGAACACGGATAGCGGCCTTTATGTACAGGCGGACGGGACCCTGGGGGCGGCGCCGGTTTACCAGACGTCCGCGGCGTGGGGCACGAGGACGGTGACCGGGCTGGACGATCAGACGACCTATAATTTCGTGGCCATCGCCCGCAACGGTGCTTCGGTTTCAACCAGTGACGGACCTGCGGGTTCGGGAACTACGCTTGACGCGACACCACCCAACGTGATTTCACTCGTGCCTGCCCCGACCGGGCCGACGAATGCGGACAGCGTAGGATTTGAGGTCGAGTTTGATGAGTCCGTGCAGAACTTCAACGATGCCTCCGACGTCACAATAGTCCATACTGGCACAAGTCACAGTGGACTGACTATCGCTGGCGGCCCGACCATCTATACCGTCACGGTGAATGGCGTTGCCGGAGACGGCTCGTTCACCCTGGCGGTGAATACGGCGAGTGACGTAAAGGACCTTTCTTCAAATGCCCTCGTCTCCAGTCCGACAAGCGCTGCGGTGCTGATCGACAACACGGCCCCCAATGCCCTGGCGCTGGTGCCATCGACCACCGGACCGACCAACGCCCCGAGCGTGGATTTTACCGTAAGTTTCGACGAAGCGGTGCAGTATTTTGATGATGCGGGTGATGTGAATATAGTCTATTCGGGCACGGGGAGCACCGGTGTTTTCATTGTAGGTGGGCCTTTGGAGTATACGGTTTCGGTTTCGGGCATCACCGGCGACGGTTCGATCACGCTGGCGGTGAACACGGCCAGTGATGTGCAGGATCTCGCGGGCAACAGCCTTGCCACAAGTCTGGTCAGTCCCGCCGTGACCATTGACCAGGTCGGGCCCCAGATCGTTATCGGGTCGCCCACGCCCGACACAACCGCCGTGGGACCGGTCACCTTTTCCATCACGTATATGAACGCCGTCAGTACGAGTCTCGATATGAGCGACATTTCCGTCAATGCTACCGATACCGTCCTGGGCGTACTAACGCTGGGTGGAAGTGGGAATGCGTACACATTGACGGTTTCGGACATCTCCGGCGACGGTACCCTCTCGATATCCATCGCGGCAGGGACGGCCGTGGATGCGGCCGGGAATCTGGCTCCCGCTGCGGGGCCGAGCGCACTCCTGACGGTTGACAGTGTGCCCGCTCTATCACTGAATCTGGCCCTGCCGCTGGTGGGATTGATTGCGGCTTTAGGCACCTGGAAGCTGCGTCGCCGCTAGACGGTTGGTACAACGCACCATAGCAAAGCCGCCTGCGGGATCGCAGGCGGCTTTGTTGCTTGTGGCGCGTGATCCGAGGCATCGTCACGCGGCGGGATTCGGCCTGATATGGTGTCCGTCGCCTACTTCAAGAACCCATGATAGCGCGCCATCCAATAGGGCAGCAGGAAGAAGGTGCCTTCATGCTCGGTCCAGCCGTTGCCCTCTTCGGCATCGAGCTTGAAGGCGTCGCGATCCTGGCGGACGTGGGCGCGTTCGTCGATGGGTAGCGCCTTGCGGTCCACCCGGGACCAGCCGGCATTCTGCGCGTGGGGTGTGGGATCGAGTTCCACG
Organism: Candidatus Hydrogenedentota bacterium; assembly: GCA_016791475.1. Classification (NCBI taxonomy): domain Bacteria; kingdom Pseudomonadati; phylum Candidatus Hydrogenedentota; species Candidatus Hydrogenedentota bacterium. The sequence goes on along the minus strand of JAEUWI010000022.1, from coordinate 83,402 downwards.
TCCAGGCGGTGGCTGTTCTGCATGGGCCAGCCGAGGAGATAGAGGGGCATGCGTTGAAGCGTTTCGAGGGAGTCCGCGCCCGCCGCGTCGTAGGTGGAGAAGCGCTCCACATAATGCGGCGTGTAGGGCCCCGCTTCAGGAAAAGCGCCCTCAAACAACCCCTCCTTCGCCAGCTTGGTAAAGCGATCCGCGCCCGCCGCGTAGATGTAGTTCCAGAGCGCGTTTTTCTGCCTGCTGCAGAAGAGCCAGCAGTCTTCCAGACTCTGGCGGTAGAGCAGCCAGAGCTCCGGATCCTTCTCATAGTTCAGCAGGCCGTAGAAGCTCAGCAGGGCGAGGTTGTTGTCCCACGGCACCACATTCTCCGGCGGAAAGGTCGGTCGGGGCACCATGGCGTTGATGTGATAGTGGTGTTCGTCGCGCAGCATCGCGGCGACGTCACCATATTTCGAATCCCCCGTCACATGCTCCGCCACGTTCAGGAAGGAAAGCATCATCATCGAATTAAGGCCCACCTGCGCCCAGCCAAAGGGTGAGTACAGCGCGTCGGGACCAAACCAGGCCCAGCGGGTCGGTTTGCCGTCGTGGTCCACCAGCGCGAAGTCATTGCGGATGAGGTGATCGGTAATGTCGCGCACGACTTCCCGCGCGGCCTGTTTCTCGACGTCCGTCCTGGCCACGAGGTCATAGTAGATGGCGTAGAAGAAATAGTGGCCCGCGAGCTCGTCGGAACTGGTGTCCACTTTATACATGTACTTGCCGTCTTCACTCAGCGGGAAGCGGGGCGTGATCTGTTTCCAGAAGGCGTCGCCCTTCAGGTGGCGCGCATTGTATTCCGCGCCATACTGCTCGTTCACCGGGTCCTTCCAATCGGCGGGAATCAGCACGCGCGCCGGGAAGCCCTTCATCGATTCCGGCACGATATCCACCAGGCGCTTGCAGGCTTCGAAACTGCGCTGGGCCAGCGCCCGGGCCCGCTCGTCGCCGGTCGCCGCATATTTGAAGGCCATGGCCGCGCCATACATGGACGTGTAGAGGCCGTCGTTGTCCGTGATCTGCGGCTCGGCCGTGGATACATCGCCCTGAACTTTCAGGTCCCAATTCGTTATGTAGCCGTCGCGGTTGTGGCGCTTCTCAACCTGGTCGATGAAATAATCCGACTTCTTGTCCAGGGTCCACTGCTCGCGTTTGATGTGGTTGTAGCCCGTCTTCGTCGCTATCCACGCGGAACCGTCGTCCTCCACGACAATCCCCGTCACATGATCATCCAGCAGCCAGTTCCGGCCCGCGCGATAATTCCAGGTCGTGCCATCGAAGCGAATCGCGCCGTGGTCGGTCCCGAACCACACCGCACCGTCCTTGCCCGCGGCGGCGCACGTGAAGCGGTTCCAGGGCAGGCCCTCCGCGCCGGTATAAAGCGACCATTCCCCGCCATCCAGCACGCCCACGCCATTCTCCGCACCAAACCACAACCGGCCCTTGCTGTCATAAACCACCGCCGCCACCTGGCGCGGGGCCCACGAGTAGCGCGCATCCGCGGGGTAGACCTTCTCATACCCTTTGCCGTCGTCGCTCAGCAGGTAGAGTCCACGTTCCGCGCCGATGGCCGTCGCATGGTCGCTACCCGCTTTCGCCGCGACCGCCAGGATCGCCCCCCCATCATTCAGGTCGTCCGACGTGATGCTGTGCGCCTCCAGGGGAAACGCAACGCCGTCGGGTAACGCCTCCGCCGAGGTGTAGTACGAGGGAATCTCCTGCACATAAGGCGCCTGCGAGACTTCGAGGGTTTGCGCAAGGGCGGCGAGGGCAATCAAGGTGGCGGAAATCAACATGCTGAGTACTCCATTGGATTGAGCGGCCCGCACCAGCGCGGGGCCGCAAGACAGGCCCGACACCTGAGTTTTGCTGCAAAACGGTCCATAGTATACCGCATTCCGCAGCCTCGCGCGGGACCACGCGTCCAACGGGCTGTTGAACCCCACGCCCATGCATTGTAGGCTGTGAGCAACGGACAAACAGGGGCGCAGCCCAAAGGGAGCGAAATCTCATGGAAAAGAACTGGAAAATCGAGTTGTCGGACCAAGTCCAGATGTTTGTTTGGACAATAGGGCTCGTTGTCATCTTCGCGTTTATGATATGGGATCGGATTGACGGCGGGGGACGGAGCTTCGAGAAGGACGGGGTAACAGGCCTATTTTTCCTGACCAATCTCAATATCGTCTTGAACAGGATCTCCTTCCGCAACGCCATGCGGAAAAAAGATGCCGACACCTGACTTATACTCGTTCCCAAGGTCCCCTTGGGAATGCAGTCCCCGGAGCTCCGCTCCGCAAATCTCCCGCATCGACTCGAATTGAGAATAGGGGCCTACCGTTTTCGTCATTTCTCCCCTCCGGCGGTGATATAGGGGTAAAATCACCAACGCGGACTCAACACCCAGCCCGGGGGAACGCCAATGCGCTACGACCAGGCCAAGGTACGATTGACGACGTATCCCCAAACCGGATGAACCGTTATTACTTCCGCGCGAAACCCGGGATCTCGAATCGCGCTACACCAGAACCTCCCGCACCACCTTCCCATGCACATCGGTCAGTCGAAAGTTTCGCCCCTGAAACTTGTACGTCAACCGCTCGTGGTCGATGCCCAGTTGATGCAAAATCGTCGCCTGCAAATCGTGCACGTGGACGCCCATCTCGGCGGTGTTGATGCCGAGGTCGTCCGAGGCGCCGTAGGTCATGCCGGGTTTGACGCCGCCGCCCGCGAGCCAGCAGGTGAAGGCGTAAGGGTGATGGTCGCGGCCCCAACGCGGGCGGTCGTTCAGGTTGCCCTGGAGGAAGGGGGTGCGGCCGAATTCGCCGCTCCAGATGACGAGGGTATCCTCCAGCAGGCCGCGCTGCTTTAGATCGTGCACGAGGCCCGCCGCAGGCTGATCGGTGTCTTTGCACTGGGTGTAGAGTTCGGTGGTCAGGCTGTTGTGCTGGTCCCAGCCCGCGTGCATGACCTGCACGCAGCGCGTGCCCCGCTCGACGAGCCGCCGGGCCATGAGGCAGTTGTGGGCGAAAGTTCCGCGTTCGAGCACCTGGGGGCCGTAGAGGTTCAGCACGTGCTGCGGCTCTCGGGAGAGATCGGTCAGTTCCGGCACGGAGGTCTGCATGCGGAAGGCCATTTCGTATTGCGCGATGCGCGTCTCGATTTCCGGATCGCCAGATTCGCGGAGTTTGATTTCGTTGAGCGCGGCGATGTCGTCCAGCATGCCCCGCCGGGTTTGCTCGGTCATGCCCTCGGGGTTGGAGAGGTAGAGGACGGGATCGCCGCCGCCGCGGAATTTCACGCCTTGAAAGCGGGAGGGCAGGAAGCCGGAGCCCCAGTAAAAATCGTAGAAAATCTGCCCGCAGCTCGTGCCTTTGCTCACCGAGGTCATCACCACGTAGGCGGGCAGCTCGGCGCTGTCGTTGCCCAGACCGTAGGTGAGCCACGCGCCCAGGGCGGGACGGCCCGGCATCTCCGCGCCGCTCAGGCAGAAGGAGATTGCGGGCGCATGGTTCACCGCCTCCGTGTGCATGCTCTTGATGAAGCACACGTCGTCCACGATGCTCGTCGCGTGGGGCATGAGGTCACTGACCCACGCGCCGCACTCGCCATATTGCTTGAAGGGCTCGATGGGCGCGAGCAGCAATTTGCCCTGGGGCGCGCCCGTCATCGTGCTGAAGCGTTTGCCCTGGATGTACTCGTCGGGCACGGGCTTGCCGTGCATCTCCAGCAGGCGCGGTTTATAGTCGAACATGTCCACATGCGTCGGGCCGCCGTTGTGGAAGAGGTAAATGATGCTCTTCGCCCGCGCGAGGTGATGGGGGAGATCGGGCAGTCCAAGTTCCCGCGTGCCGTGGCGCGTGGCTGCAAAGACTTTCTCCCCATTCAGCAGCCCGGCAAGCGCCGCCGTACCCAGACCCGTGGCGCATTGGCCCAGGAAAGCCCGGCGCGTGGAGAGCAGCTTGTGTTCGTTCACAGGGTTCACGGCTTCACTCCTTCGTGAGCGCTTCGTCGGTGTTCAATATCGACAGGCAGAGCGCGGCGTAGGCGGCGTGTTCGGTGGGGGCAATGCCGGGCGTGGGCGTCGATTCACCCACCGCCAGATAGGCCCGCGCGGCCTCGGGATTGGTGGCAAATTCGCGACGCAGCCGCGCGATACTCTTCTCCAGCAACGTGATTTCCTCTTCACCTGCGGATCGTGTCAGCGCATAACGAAAGGCCGCGTCGATGCGACTCCGATCCGTCGCACCCGGCATCCGCAGCAACCGTTCCGCCATCGCCCGGGCCGCTTCCACATAGGTCGGGTCGTTCAGCGTCGCCAGGGCGTGCAGGGGCGTATTCGTGCGCGGCGCCTTCACGGAGCAGGTCTGCCGCGTGGAGGAATCGAAAAACATGGGCGGCGCCACAATCCGTCGCCAGTAGGTGTAAAGGCTGCGGCGGTAGAGATCCTCGCCTGTGCCGGGCTCGTACTTGAGATTCCCAAAGGAAAACTCCTGCCAAAGTCCGTCCGGTTGATAGGGCTTCACCGGAGGGCCGCCCACCGTGGACACGAGCAAACCGCGCGAGGCCAGCGCCTGATCGCGTATCATCCAGGAAGGCATGCGGAATCGCGCGCCCCGCGACAGGTATCGGTTCTCGGGATCAATCGCGAGTCTACGCTCGTCCACATCGGAAGATTGGCGATAGGTCGCGCTGGTGACCATCAGCCGGACCAGCGCCTTTACATCCCAGCCGTTCTCCACAAAGTCCACGGCCAGCCAGTCCAGCAATTCTGGGTGAGAAGGCTTTTCGCCCTGCGCGCCGAAGTTCTCCGTCGTCTTTACCAGCCCCTTTCCGAAAAAGTCCGCCCAGAAGCGATTAACCGTCACGCGCGCCATCAGCGGATGTCGCGGGTCCGTCAGCCAGCGCGCCAGGCCCAGCCGATTGCGCGGTGCGTCATCGGCCATGTCAAAGAGGAACTCGGGCACGGCGGTGGAGACCTCTTCGCCGGGCTGATTGTACAGGCCGGTCTTCAGCATGAAGGTCTTGCGCGTTTCCGCCATGTCTTCCATGACCATGACCTTGACGGTTTCGGCATCAAGCTTCTTGAGATCCTCCTTAGCTCGTTTGAGCCGCTCACTCACACTGCGATAGGCCGTGTCCGACTGAAGATACGCCTCCGCGATCTTTTTCTTCGTCTCCTCATCGCGCGTATCCCGCGGCGTTGCAAGCAATGAGGCCAGTTCCTTCTGAGCATCATCGGCAGGCGGGGATGAAGCGAGCCTGGCAAGGGTCGCAGTCTCCCAGTCTGCCTGCAGCGGCTCAAGTTCAGTTCGCCTCGCGCTTATTGGGCGCTCCAGCCCGGAAATCTCTGCTTGCAGCCGTGCAATCCGCGCCTCCGATTCCGCCGTGTTGAAGGCCAGGTTCGGCGGACGCTTCGGATCGCCCCCGGCACCGTCCACAGAGGTCTGATTGAAGAAGGCAAATAACTGGTAATAGTCTTTGTTCGTCAGCGGGTCATATTTATGGTCGTGGCAGCGGCAGCAATTGAACGTCAGCCCCATCCACACCGTGCCGACGGTTTCAAGCTGATCGAAAATGTACTCTATCCGGTTTTCCTCGGCGATGCGCCCGCCTTCGCCGTTGATCATGTGGTTACGGTTGAATGCCGTTGCAAGCTTCTGAGCGCCGGTCGCATCGGGCAGCAGATCGCCCGCCAATTGCTCGATTGTGAACTGGTCATAGGGCATGTTGCTGTTGAAGGCCTCGATCACCCAGTCGCGCCACGGGTGCATCGTTCGCTCATTGTCCCCCTGATAGCCGTTCGTGTCGGCATAGCGCGCTGCGTCGAGCCAGGGCCACGCCATCCGCTCGCCATAGTGGGGCGAAGCCAGCAGGCGCTCTACCAGGCGCTCATAGGCATCGGGCGAAGCATCCGCCATAAAGCGGGCCGTTTCTTCGGGTGTGGGGGGGAGGCCCGTCAGGTCCAGCGTCAAGCGGCGGATCAGGGTGGACCGCGAAGCCTCGGGGGATGGCGCCAGCCCCATTTCCTCCAGCCTGGATGCGATGAAAGAGTCAATTGGATTGCGCGCCCAGGTGTCGAATTTCGACATGGGAAGCGCGACCTTCGCAGGAGGAACGAAGGCCCAATGGGCGGACCAGTGCGCACCCTCCGTGATCCACTGGCGAAGAAGCGCCCTTTGCGCGTCGCTGAAATTCTTCTTCGCCTCGGGCGGCGGCATCTGCTCCGCCGGATCCGTAGATTCTATTCGTTTAATCAGCGCACTCGCATCGGGCTTCTCCGGCATCACCACGGCCATGTCGTCGACGGTGGCGAAGGCGCCCTCCTTCGTATCGAGGCGAAGATTGCCCTTGCGCGTCGCGGCATCGGGCCCGTGGCACTGAAAGCAGTTGTCGCTGAGAATCGGCCGGATATCGCGGTCGAAGTTGATCGCGGGCCCCGCCTGCGACGGCAGGCAAAGCAGCAGTGGCGCGGCGGCAAGTGCGGTATGAAGCAGCTTGGCAAGCATCGGGTTTACCCTGGTAACTTTTGTAGATCTGATCCGTTCACGCTCATCGTGACTATACTGATCTAACCGGGGCATCGTCCGCAACCATTGTACGGACCAAGGAGAGGGAAGCTGTCGAAATCTTCTCCAGCTCCGCAGGGGCCCAGGAAGAGAAACGCGGGCCGCAACAGCGGCCCGCGTCCATTCACTCAGGCTGCATTACTCAGATCAGGGATGGTGCCCTCCGCCCCCGGCGGCGCCCATCGTGCCGAAGTGCAGGTTGAAGCCCGCCTCGTTCATGGGGAAGGGGTTTGTCAGCCCGGTGCCGCCGGCCCACTTGATGAACGCCACATGGCCGTCCATATACAGCACATTGGCCCCGCCCGGCACATGGCTCAAGTGCTCGGGGTGGGGGGCGACGGTGTCGCTCATCAGCACAATCTGGGACTGTGCCTGGGCCGTGCCACCCGCATTGTTGATGTCCGTGATGAAGAAGCGCTCGATGCCTTCGCGAAGCCGACGAGCGGTACCCTGGCTTCCGATATCCCCAAAGGCGCCATGGAAGAAGAAGGCCCAATCCTTGTCCACATAGGCCTTCGCACCGTCGAATCCATCGTGCATGAACGCGTGCTCGAGTTCCTCGCCGAAAATGCCCACCGCTTCCGCAAAATGGGACATATTGTGTTCCAGATCTTCGTCTTCAAACATCGTCTGGCTCATCGCGAAACCGTTGTAGTAATAGGGGTGGGTCACCACCTCACAAGGCTCCACTCTGCCATTGTTCATCAGGGGCGAATGGGGGTAGATCATGTGATTCGTCTTGCCCTCGTCCCACAGTTCGAGCGCCGTGGTACCGGCCGGGTTACTCGGGCATACCAGCACGTCGAAATCCGTGAGGTACTCGGGGTACACCACGGAGGCGTCGAACATGGCGTTCCACACGAGCAACTCGTCGTTGCAATCGCGTACGCCCATCGGGGGGTAGCGTTCGCCCTTGCTCTCGTTCGCATACATCTTGAGCATCAGGCCGAGCTGCTTCAGGTTATTCTGGCAGCTCGCGCGGCGCGCCGCCTCCCGCGCGCGGGCCAGGGCCGGCAGCAGAATGGCGGCAAGAATGCCGATGATCGCAATTACCACCAGTAGTTCAATAAGGGTAAATCCCTTTCGGTTCATGGTATAGGCTCCTTCACCAGGGCGCGCGCCCTGGATGATTTCGTTGATACGTTGAAGTGCGCCGCGCGGCATGGGGCCGCCATCCGCGGCGTGAAGACACACTTCGGGCGTTGTTAATTCAGGGATCGGAGAAGGGAGTCTCAGGTGGGCGGCGCGCGATTCGGCGCGGCTGCCAAGGGCGCTTCCGGCGCAACCTGAACCAGGAGCGGAAGAGGCCGCGCATGGGCGGGCTCGGGGAGGGCCGCCATGACGAAGGCAAAAGGCGGGTCCGTGTGGGCGATAAGCAGATTACAGAACGCGCAGCCGGATTCCGAGGGCGTTATGGGCTCGCGCTCGTCGGTGGGGCAACTCTCTGTCGTTGCCGGCACTTTCGCGGCGCAGCAACTGCGCCTGGCCGGACTGATTGTCGCCGCGCCCTGGGGCGTGTGGCACTGCGCATCGATCGCCGCCTGCGTTGCGCACAGTCCAGGGACGAAGGCTCGGGCCGAAGCCAAGAGATAGAAGGCCACCAGGGCCCAGACGACAAGGGCAGTGCCCCAACCGGATCGTCGGGTGGGCAAGAACCTTGTATGTCCAACTGCATGCGCCATGATGAAGACACGCGTTCCGCTGCCATGGGTCGTCAACCCTCAATTCTATAACAGGTATTCGTCCACAGTCAATTGAAGCGCGATGTTTTCGGAGCGAGGCGACCTGTCCACGGGCGCAGCGTTGAGGCGCCGAGACTTTGGATCATTTTGCGGTTGCCCGCCGCATCTCCGAGGAGTATGATGTCGGCACTTTGTGCGGGGTGAAGGAAGCTTGGATCCTTCACTGCCCCAGCGCAAGACAGCCCGGCGCGCCTCGGTCGACGTCCCCGAGGTTTATGGTGGCGCGGCGGGCCGCCGCAAAAACCTACCGTACGGTCAGAAAATTTGCGCCTGTGGTACCGCCCGGTAGGTCCAAAATGGCACGCATTTTCATTCGTGCCATCCAGTATTACCCTAAGTGAATATGGGTCAGTTGCTAACCGAGTAGTAATACAATCGCCAGAAATCTGGCATGAAATTGGCTTACTAACCGGAGTTAATCTACCCCTAACCCTCAACAAGAACACGGTGCAATGGAGAAATTATGAGCGGGAATGCGGTACGGCTTGAAGCCATTTCGGAAATCATCAACATGCAGCCGGTTGGGAACACGGTTCCCTTCGCGGATGTGCCCACCAGCCAGATCTTCGGCGAGAATATCTTCAGCCTGGCGGTCATGCAGAAGCGCCTTCCGAAAGAGGTGTACAAGTCCCTCAAGAAGACCATCGAGAAGGGTACAAAGCTCGATCCGACAACGGCCAACGCCGTGGCGTCGGAAATGAAGTCCTGGGCGCTGGAGAAAGGCGCAACCCACTACGCCCACGTATTCTATCCCCTTACGGGCCTGACGGCGGAGAAGCATGACTCCTTCTATACGCCCGACGGCAAGGGCGGAACCCTCGTTGAATTCGAAGGTTCCACCCTCATCCAGGGCGAGCCGGACGGCTCCTCCTTTCCCAGCGGCGGTATCCGGCAGACCTTCGAGGCCCGTGGTTACACGATTTGGGACGTGACCAGCCCGGCGTACATCCTCGAAAACCCCAACGGCACGACCCTGTGTATCCCCACCGCCTTCGTGTCCTGGACGGGTGAGGCGCTGGACAAGAAGACCCCGGTGCTTCGCTCGATGCAGGCGCTGAACAAGCAGGCCCAGCGCGTGCTGAAGTTCTTCGGTACCGCCGGCGCCTTCGTGTCCTCCACCGCCGGCGCGGAGCAGGAATATTTCCTTATCGACCGGAACTTCTTCTACGCCCGCCCCGACTTGCTCAATGCCGGCCGCACGCTTTTCGGCGCCGCGCCGCCCAAGGGCCAGGAATTCGACGACCACTACTTCGGCGCGATCCCCGAGCGCGTGCTTGCGTGCATGTTCGAGGTGGAACGCGAGTGCTTCAAGCTCGGCATCCCCGTGAAGACCCGCCACAACGAAGTGGCCCCCGGCCAGTACGAGATTGCTCCGGTGTACGAGTTCGGCAACGTCGCCACCGACCACCAGCAGCTCATCATGGTAACCTTGAAAAAGGTTGCCGAGAAGTATGGCATGGTTTGCCTCCTTCACGAGAAGCCTTTCAAGGGCGTGAACGGCTCCGGCAAGCACCTGAACTTCTCCATGGGTTCGGCCGACGCCGGCAACCTCTTCGATCCCGGTGACACCCCGGCGGAAAACGCCCAGTTCCTCGTGTTCTGCGCAGCGATGATTCGGGCCGTCTACAAGTGGTCGCCCCTGCTTCGCGCCGTGGTGGCCAGTGCCTCCAATGACCACCGTCTCGGCGCCAACGAAGCGCCCCCCGCGATTCTCTCCATCTTCCTGGGCGACGAGCTCACGGAAGTGATCGAGTCCATCGCCACGGGCAAGCCCATGAAGTCGCGCGAGAAGGTGATGCACGTGGGCGCCGATGTGCTGCCGGAAATTCCCCGGCACTCCGGCGATCGCAACCGCACCAGCCCCATGGCCTTTACCGGCAACCGTTTCGAGTTCCGTGCCGTGGGTTCCGGCCAGTCCATCGCCGGTCCCCTGGTCGCCCTGAATACGATCATGGCCGAAGCACTCGACTATTGCGCCACGAAGCTTGAAGCGGCCGATACCAGCAGCCCGAAGAAGCTCGGCGCCGCGGTGGAAGAGCTGGTGAAAGAGGTCTACCTTGAATGCCAGACCATTGTGTTCAACGGCGACGGCTATTCCGAAGCGTGGCATCAGGAAGCGGCCAAGCGCGGCCTGCCCAATCTGAAGACCACGCCGGACGCGCTGCCCGCGCTGAAGGACAAGGCGGTGTACGACCTCTTCGAGAAATACGAAGTGCTTACGCCCCGCGAAACGGAAAGCCGCTATGAGGTCTATGCCGAGCAGTACATCAAGAGCATCAACGTCGAATCGAACCTGATGCTCGAGATTGCCCAGACGATGATCTTCCCGGCGGCCATCCGCTACCAGGGAGAGCTGGCCACCAGCCTCGCGAACCTGAAGGCCGTGGGCATCGAGACCGATGCCGACACCCTCAAGTACATCACCAAGCTCATCGCCGACCTCCAGGGCGCCCTCAAGACCCTCGGCACGGCCAAAGCGGGCGAGCCCCACGATCCGGAAGCGGGCTGCAACTACTGCCGCGACGTCATCATCCCCGCGATGGTGGCCCTGCGCTCGGTGGTGGACGAACTGGAGACCATCGTAGCCGATGATCACTGGCCCCTGCCGACCTACCAGGAAATGCTCTTCGTCCGCTAAGGGCCGGGAGTTAGACAGACACCAATTCGGGAGCCTGCGGCCAAACGCCGCAGGCTCCTTTGTGTTGGAATTCGGATCGTTTTACAGGGACGGCAGCGACAACAACGGCAAGTCTTTGAAGGTGCCTGCGGTTCCCGAAGTCTCTGATGTCCACATGCACTGCGGGGCCGCACTCGGGGATTAAAACCACTGCATCCGGCGACAGCAAAATGCTATACTCGGACTCTCACCTGACCGATTTCGTTTGTCGATTACTTAGGAGAATCCAGTGAAAAAACTCGCGATATTCATCGCCGCTTTATGTATCGTCGGTTGCCAGGGCCAGGGTGGCCAGGGCGTAGTGGAAACCGTCATGTCCGACTTTGGACTGGCCGAAAAGCCCGAAGGCTATGTCTCCGGCGCGGACAAGGTCTATGAGGGCCTCAACGCCGTGGGCGAGCAGGAAATGAAGCGCATGAATCAGGCCGAGCGGCTGGGCGTGGTGAAGGCGGAGGAGGACGGCCTGAGAGTGAACTATTACAAAGAAGTGAAGGAATACGTCTCCTACTATCCGCTGGATGCGCAGGCCTCCTCCAAAGCGGCCGATCGGGATCGGGGCTACGTGGCCTATCTCGAATACCGCTACCGCGTGCTCCAGGGGCCCCGCAAGGCCAACCGAACCGAGGCCCAGGCCGAGTCCGCCACGGTGGACACCGGTGAGGAGGGTCGCGAAACCTACCGTTACCGCTTTAACGCCGGTGGCACGTGGGACGGCGGCAAGGGCGAGCGCACGCAGGAGAAATAAGCGGGCGCTTTAATTCCCGCCGCGGATCTCCGCCAGGACCCGCATCTTCGCATCGATCATCACCGGGTGGCTCAAGTTCAGCAGATTGCGGAGCTTGGCCGCGAGGTGATCCTCGTGTCCGTCGAGATACTTGTCCGCGTAGAATATCCGCCAGATCTCTTCCACGATCCGCACTTTTTCCGCCACGGAAAAGGCCGTGTTAATCTCGCGGGTAAACTGGTGAAGGCTCGTGCTCTCGTCATGCACCGTCATGGCCTGTTCGAGCAGTTCTTCGGCCTCTTCGGGCGTCAACTCAAAACGCTGGCGCAAGACGGACAGAATGTGCCGCCGCTCGTCGTCGGAAAAATCATTGTCCGCCCGCGCGGCCTCCAGCATCAATACGCATGTCGCCATATGGACCGTATCCGGGGCTGCGGTGAGGGGCTCGGCGGGGCCTCCGCCAAAGAGGCTTGCAAATCGTTTCAGCATGGTTTCTCTCGCTTTTCGACGGTGACGCTTGATGCGGGCACGATACCATATTCGCGCGTTGACACGCGAGGGGACCGCATCCGCCCGGCGCGCGTAGTTTCATGAAGGTCCCGTCGCCGGTCCGGGCGGTCTATTTGTTGCCAAAGCGCCCCAATCCCAGAAATGCCGCGGGCTCGTCGGTCTTTCCTCCGGTACAGAAATCCGCCATGATTGCGCCAATCACGGGCGTAAACTTGAACCCATGCCCGCTGAAACCGGCCGCGATGAAAACGTTCTCATGAAGGGGGTGGCGATCTACGATAAAGTGCTCGTCGGGTGTCATCGTGTAGATGCAGGTCTTACCCGTCCACGAACCCAGTTCCAAGTCCAGGAGGTGACGCCCGGCGAAGTTCTGAACGGGGGCCACGTCTTCATGCGACACCGCACGGTCCACCACGGAAGGGTCGGCAAGAAATGCGCCGGGTTGGTGAAGCGCGACTTTGACGCCATCGCCATCGATGCGGGGAAAACCATAGAAAAAGCCGTCGTCAGTCTGGATCCCGAATACCGGCGCACCATGATCGACATCGTGGACCGTGGTGGTCGGCTGAAACCAGGCCAGAACCACGCGGTGGGGCGAGAGTGGGAGCGCCAGCTCGCGCAAGAGCGAGCCCGCCCAGGGGCCCGCGCTGATCACGAGGTTCGCGGCGGTGTACTCGCCCCCGGCGGTCGTCACCCGGATACCGTCGCCATCCTTCCGCCAGGACAACGCCCCTTCGTACGGACGCAACTCCGCGCCCCGGCTACGCGCCCCGGCAAGATGAGACGCAACGCAGTTCTCCACACAGAGGTAGCCGCCAAGGGGGTCGAAGAGAATATCCATATCCGGATCGGCCTTCAGCCCCGGGAATCTCGCAACGGCATCCCCCGCCGCGACGCTCTCCAGGGGAAGGCCATGGGTCGCCGCCGCGCGGCGCGTGCCCGACACAACCTCATCACCCGGCCGGCCCGCCACGAACATCCCGCACAGATTCATCGTCTCCGCCTCCGACTCGTCGCCCAGCTCGTACCAGTATGCGTAGGCCCGCTTCAACAGCGGCACATAGTCGGGGTGCTCGAAATAGGCCTGGCGGATGATGCGGGACGCGCCGTGGGAGCTGCCCCTAACATGGACGAGGTCAAACTGCTCCAGCCCCAGCACCCGCTGGCCGCGCCGCGCCAGGTGCCACGCCGTGGCGGCCCCCATGCCCCCAAGGCCAATGATAATGGTATCGTACATTGTGAAACTCCCCGGAACATGAATATTTCACGCCCGTCAATAGTACTTGCGGTAATGTAGCCCGCAGGCCGCGCCATGCTACCCCTTCGAACCGGTCAATTCAAACCGGCAACGGGCTTGCCGGCCTCCCTCCGCTGTGGTAGCATCGGCTGGGAGAGAGGCGGGTGGGCATTCATTCGCCGGGAGCATGGCTCCGGAAGGACGACAAGCAATGGTTGATTTAACCCTCGCCGATCCAGGGGGCGGGTATTTCTTTCTCGCGTTTATGACGACGATAGGTGTCGTGCTTGGCGGGGTGATCTTCGCGGTTGCCGCCTTGCCCGGCGCGCGACGACCCCCCTATCGCAATTTTGACGCCATGCCCCGCACGGGCGCGGTCTGCGGGCTGGGCGTGGCGCTGTTTCTTACCTACATCGCCTGGAACACGGCCTTTGGCGAATTCTACCGCATTGAAATTCGCGAAGGCGCCGTCCGCCTACACTACTACATGCCCGCAAGGACACCGGTGCTTCCCCTGGAGTCGATTACCGGCATGCGGAAGGCCATGACGATGGACAAGACTCATGCGTGGCGCATCGACCTGGAAACCACCGGCGGGGTCTACCACAGCACCAACATGAGCCGCCCTCAGTTGGAAGAGGCCTGGAAGACTCTGGCGGACTTTGTGAAGCCCCTGGCATAGCGGGCTTCGCGGTAGTCTTTCAGACAGGTTCGCAGGGGCAGGCGTTTGATCCCTTTCACCGCGAGGGCGCTTACTTCGCGCGCGCCTGACTCTTGCAGGTGGGTGTTGTCCTCCTTGCCCTCCGGGTAGTTCGGGTGTTCGCCCGGCGCAAGATTGAGGAAGAGCTTCGTGGTTTTCTCCGGTCCCAGGCGGGTAAAGCGTTTTCGCGTCAGCTTGTGCAGGTCGATCAATGGAACCCTCATCTCGCGCGCCAGCCGTCGCGTCGCATCCGGGTAATCGCCGTGGGTGTCGCCCATGCGCGTCGGCGAAATCCAGCGGTTGCGATTGATGGGCGTCAACAGGACCGGCCGCGCGCCCGCCGCGCGTGTCTCTTCCACATAGCGCCGCAAATGTTCCGGGAAGGTCGTGGCCGGATCGGTGAAGCGATTCCGCTCGTCCTTCTTCTGGTCGTTGTGGGCAAACTGGATGAACACCCAGTCCCCGGGTTTCAGCACCTCGCGAATCGGTGTCCAGGAGCCCTCCTCGTAAAAACTCTTCGAACTCCGGCCGCCTTTGGCGCGATCATCGACATGGACGCGCGCGGGGTCGAAGTGCTCCTGCAGCACCTGGGCCCAGCCATGGAGGGGGTACCGTTCAGGCGGATAGGCCGCAGCCGTGCTGTCGCCGATGACGTAGAGGGTCACGGTCTTGTCTTTCGGGCCGCCCGCTTCGGCTGCGGAGACGAATGTTGCGAGGCAGATCAGCAACAGTGCAGTCGTACGTGGCGTGTATCGGTAACCCAAGATTGAAATTCCTCGAATGGGGCAGTGAAGCAAGGTCCGTGCATTTCCGTAGTCAAAAAAAGAACTGACCACGGAATGGCACGGAATTACACGGAAATCGATTGTAGAACAGAATGATTTATCCGTGATGCCGGTGCCATCCGTGGTCACGGAAATCAACCAAGCTTCGTCACATCCAGCCACGTCTTCGCCATGAGGGCATGGCCCGCCATGGTGGGGTGGACCCCGTCTTTCGCCCAGTACTCCGGTGGGGTCGAAGCGCTCAGGGCTTCGTCAAACATGGACTGAAACGGCACAAAAAGCGCCCCGGCCGTTTTCGCCGCCGCCTTCGCCACCGCGCGCCGTTCGTCGAACTCCGGGAACCAGGTGTCGTCGATGGCGCCGCAACGCAGCACGAAAGGCTCGCAAATCACCAGGGTTGTCTCGGGCAGGGCCTCCCGCGTCCGTGCAAGCAGCGCATTGAGGCCCGTTTCGTAGATAGCCACAGTGCCATCGTACTTGCCCGCGCGCGCATGCCACATGTCATTCACGCCGATGAGAATACTCAGCAGTGCGGGCTTCAGGTCAATCGTATCGGTCTGCCAGCGCGCATCAAGATCGGGCACCTTGTGGCCGCTGATGCCGCGATTGTAGCACTGCAGCGTTTTGGCCGAATGGGCGCCCAGTAACTGGGAAGCGATCATGGCCGCGTATCCGTCACCAAAGGCGGCGAGTTGGTTCGGCGCGAGATTGTCCTTCGCGCGCCCCGCATCGGTGATGGAATCGCCCTGGAAAAGGATAACATCGTTCATCTTGAGCTTGGCCTTCTTGCCCGCCGCATGGCTGGGTGCAGTGGTAAGCGCGGTCGCGACCGCAGCTATGGCCGCGCCCTGAAACAAGCCGCGACGGCTGAGGGTGGGGGACTGGGACATGGGTGGTTTCTCCTTGGTATGGTCAGGGCCGGGGCCCGAAGATTTACATCGAGAGGACGAGGTGGACGCCGTGGACAAAGTGGACTCAAGAACAATTCGAGGAGCTCGTTTTTCGTTGTCAACTGTCAACTGTCAATTGCTATTCCGCCACCATCGTATTCTTCAGCGTGCCGATCTTCTCAATCGTCGCCTCCACTACCTGGCCGGGTTTCAGGAGCTTGCCGCTACTGAGGCCGATGCCCTCGCAGGTGCCGGTGGCGATGATGTCGCCCGGCTCCAGCGTTACCAGCCGCGACACGAACTCGATCACCGCCGCGACGGGGAAGATCATGCGGCCCGTGCTGCTGTGCTGCCGCTCTTCGCCATCCACCGTCAGGCGCAGATCGAGCACCTGGGGATCGGGAATCGCCTTGGCCGATGCCACCGCCGGACCCACGGGAAAGAACCCGTCGTGCCACTTGCCGTGCATCCAGTCGAAAAAGGTGTCCTTAGGCCTTTCCTTGCGCTCGGGGTTGGGCCTGTACTTGCGATCCGAAATATCGTTCACCACGGTATAGCCGGCCACATAGCCCAGGGCTTCGGCCTCGCTGACCCCCTTGGCTTTCTTGCCGATGATCACGCCCAACTCGCACTCGTAATCGATGAAGTCGGGGCTCACCTTGGGAATGACGATCTCGCCGTTCGGGTGATTCAGGGCCGTTCGCGGCTTGGAAAAGAGGTATGGGAAAGTCTCCTGACGTTCCACCGCGATCTCGCCGCTTTCCTGGATATGCAGCGCGTAGTTGCCCGCCAGCAGGAAAATCTTCGGATTCGGAGGAAGGGGATTCAGGAGCGTCACCGATGCCGGGTCCAGCTCCAACTGCGCGAGAGAATCGCCCGCCTCGGCGATCCACTTCGCCAGAGACTCGGCCTCCTGGGCGTGGCTGCCATGGGGCAGGAGCGCGAGAATGTCTTCATGGGGGAGCGATATCGACTGGTGCGTGCCATGGTTGTGGACGTCGACGGCATCCTGGATTGCGACGATGGCCTCGTCGTGGTAAAAGCCCAACTCGATTTTGTCGCTGCGTTGGAATCGGCAAATACGCACGGGTAACTCCTTAGTTTGTGGCCGTGGTGATGTACGGTAACTTGTTGGGATTCTCGAGGGTAAATGCACCCGATTTCAGGTAACTTCCCTGCGCGAGGCCCGCCCGAATCAAGCGGCCTTCGGCGCTGGTGCGAAGCCAGGCCACTTCGCCGTCGGTCTGTACGGGTTCGACACCGCGTTTCGCGAGACTGACGCCCGGGTGTGCGGGATCGCGAAGCCATACCATATCATAGCCGCCATCGGGATGCTCAATTCGCAATCCCACATGGTTCTCGGGCAGGTTCTCGTGCGATTCGTCGGCGACGGGTTCGCGGGTGGCCTTAACCTTTGGACCTTTACCGGCGTAAGGCTCGTACACCGCCACAAAGGTCGATTCCAGCGTCCCGTCAGCCGCGACGCGCTGCTCCACCAGCCGGGGCACCCATTGTTCCGTTGTTGCGTCGTAGCCCCCCGTGGCGATCCACGCCTCCGATGTTCCTGCGGAGGCCTCCCGCGTAAAGCTTGTATAGGCCAGGCCCAGCGCTGCCGGCTCGGGGAGGAGTTTGTTCTGGTCTTCCACCGTCCAGAGTCCGAGCCAGCCAGGCTTTGCACCAGCGTCCATCTGGAAATTGCGCGTCTGCGTCTCGTGACCGTAGTCCGGGGCGGGGGAGAGGTTTAGTCCGTAGGTCGCCAGCGGTCCGAAGTGGCTCTGGGTAAACTTCGTATGGTTTGTGCCGCCGGACACGCGAAAGACATCGATCACATAGAAGGTTTCGTCGTCCACGTCGACCAGCGCAACCGTACGCTCGTAGCGGTTGCCGTCGTTCAACTCCGGCGCGGATGCGCGAATCATCTGAAAGGGCGGCTCGTCCACATAGAGCGTCGTCTCGCCCGCTTTGCCCGGCTGGTTCTTGCCATCCACCACCACGGTGTTATGCGCGGCGGTCATGGTGTACCACCGCCCCCGGGGCGATTGCCAGCCGCCGAACTGTACCGGCGGATAGCCCATCTCCGGCATCAGGTCCAGCCCGTGGGCGAAAAGGCCCAGATTCATGCCGTCCTGATG
Source organism: Candidatus Hydrogenedentota bacterium (assembly GCA_016791475.1). Lineage (NCBI taxonomy): Bacteria > Pseudomonadati > Candidatus Hydrogenedentota > Candidatus Hydrogenedentota bacterium. The sequence goes on along the minus strand of JAEUWI010000022.1, from coordinate 65,406 downwards.
GCCGTGGCCGCCGCCCGCGTCGTAGTCCAGCCACACCGCGCGTCGATTCGCGCCTGTGCCCGAGCGCAGTATCGCAAGGTGCCACGCCTCCTTATTCACGCTGCCGAGGGCGATTTCCTCGCCCTCTTTCTCAATGACCGAACCCAAGGCCGCCTGAAAGGCCTCGGGATTCTCGCCGAATATGTCGTGGGGCAGACCGTCGAGGGATTTGTTGTTTACGTGGTACAAGGTCTGCGCAAAGGCCACATCGCCCGTGGCGGCATAGAGGTCCCAGAGGAATTGAAAGGTCGATGGCATCAAGGGCCAGCCGCCCGCGCCGGGCTTGATGAACTGCATGCCCAGGTAGCCGCCCATGGGCATGGCATAGGAGCCCGTGTCGCCCGAAAGGGGATAATAGCGGTCCAGGCAAAGCGTGTCGATATGAAAACGATACGTGTCATGAATGCGCGGCTGACGCTTCAGAACGGCGGGCAGAAAGGCCGGGTCGGCCTTGGAAAACTCCGCCAGGAACTGCGCCAGGGACGAAACCGTGAAACTGGCGTAGCCCGAGAGTCCTTTCTCGCCCGTGACGCCGTCCACGGCGGTCGCCTGCTCCAGCATGGGATCGAGAATCGCCCACAGCGCCTCGTCGGGCTCCTGCAGCGCCTTGGTGATCACCGCCTTGCAGATTTCCGCGCGGGGATAGTTGGAGTAAATCTTCTCCGGATGGGCCAGCGCGTCGCGGAGGATGCGCGACTCGATATTGCGACGGATATCCGCTTCGGTTGTCTTGGGATTCTCCAGTTGGTACGTCGCCGCCTGCTTAGCCAGAAAGGCGATGATCTCCCCATCGTCCTTCAGCGCGGGAAATACCATGTCATAGGCCAGGGCCAGCTCCCGGGTCTCTTCACAGGTGTCGTGCCAGGTGGAAACGTAGCCGGCCGTGCCGGGCCCCTCATACATGATGCCCTGGGGCTTGAAGTCGAAGGTGGGGTAGAGGTCCGCAACACGATCCAGCATGACCAGGGCTTTGTGCGCATAGCTCGGGTCGCCCGTGAGCACATAGGCTGCGCTGAGGTTGTTTATGCCGCCGAGGACGACTTGCTTCCATTGGCCATAGATGAGGTAGGCCGCAATAAATCGCCAGCGGTCGCCTTTCTCGTTCACATAGCCGTGCCCATCGTCCACACCGAATGTGTGCAAGGGATCGGCAGGATCGGGGTGTTCCGTGTTGAAAAGCAACGCGCGATCCGCTTTGGTCTCGTCAAATACGCCGTGCGCGTCCAGCCCGGAATCGTAGTAGGCCTTGAAATCGTTCTTTGGGAACCATTCGCCGCTCGTGGGGTCCTGGGTCTTCCACGGGTGATTCATGGCGTCCATTTTCCACGTGTACATGGGCACCGGCTCGTTGGTGATGGGGGAGTAACCATTCGACCACACCATCCACGCCCGGGGAAGTGTCGCGCCGAACATGAGCTCCCAGAGTGCCTCGTCGCTCATGGCGTGCCACGGCGCGGCTGCGGCGACCACTTGCTCCCGAACCTTGGATGCCCATTGGCCCTCCACCACGTTTGCCCGAACCCGGGACACCACCTCCGGGGGATAGAGTGCGCTGGACTGTTTCAAGAGTTCCTGCGCCGGGGCGACGGCGGTGACGAGCAAGAGCAAGAGAACGGTGCTACACGTTTTCAATGTGATTTCCTTTCACCTTGGAGAACACCAGGGAGGAAAATAGTACCACCACGACGAAACGAAGGGCACGAAGAAATTTCTGAGTGGCCTGATTGGTCGATGTCCCAGGTGGACAAAGTGGAAAGTGTGGACTGAGTACGTTCTGTCGGTTCTTTCCGCCTCACCCGGTCCACAATCCCCTTGTAACTTGTATGCCACTTCAAAATCCACTAAGGTAATCCCCACGGCCCGACCGGCCCCCTTGTCGTACCCCCAACCACCGGAGATCGCCCCGTCCATGGATAAAGGACTCGCCGCCGCCGACTACATCATCCTGGCCGGCTTTTTCGCCGTCATGCTGGCCATCGGGATCATTTATGCCCGGCGCATGAAGAATCTCAGCGACTTTTTCAGCGGCGGGGGACAGGTGCCGTGGTGGCTTTCGGGCATTTCGCTCTACATGACGACCTTCAGCGCCTTCACCTTTGTGTCCTACTCGGCGCTGGCCTATCAGTACGGCTTTGTGGCGGTCAGCATCTGGTGGTTCTCCATTCCCGGCTGTCTTTTGAGTGCCTGGTATCTGGCTGGACGGTGGCGTCGCGCGGCGACCACGAGTCCGGTGGAGTACTTGGAGACGCGCTATAGCTCCACCGTACGCCAGGTCTTCAGTTGGTTCGGCGTGCCGCTGATCGTACTGGACGACGCGCTGAAGCTCTTCGTCATTGGCACCATGATCACGGCCAGTGTGGGCATCGAAGGCACGGAGCAGCGGGCCATCGCCATCGTGGGGTGCGGCACCATCATGCTGCTCTATACGCTCATGGGCGGGCTCTGGGCCGTGTTGATCACCGACTTCGTTCAGTTCATTGTGATGGCGGCGGCGGTGCTCGTGCTCGCGCCCCTGGCCGCCGTTAAGGCGGGGGGCGTGTTCCCCGTGCTGGCGAAGCTGCCCGAGGGTTATGGGAATATCACCAACGCCACCTACACCTGGCCCTGGCTGCTTTCCTTCGCGGTGATCCTTGCCCTGACCTTCGCCACGAAGTGGCCCTATGTCCAGCGTTACTACGCCGCCAACAGTGACCAGGATGCCCGCTGGGTGGGGTACACCGTGGCATTTTTCACCCTCATCGGCCCGCCCATTCTCTTCTGGCCCGCCATCTCCGCCACCCAGTTTCTCCCCGGTGTGGAAAACGCCAACGACATCTACCCGATGATCTGCCGCCTCCTCTTGCCCGCGGGGCTCATGGGCGTCGTCATCGCCGCCATGTTCTCCGCCACCATGTCCATGCTTTCCAGCGACTACAACGCCCTCTCCTCCGTAATCACCAACGACATCATCAAGCGTCTATTCCGGCCCCACGCTACGGATCGCGAGCTGGTGTTTCTGGCGCGAGCGAGCACCTTCGCCGTAGGCGGCGTGGCCATGGCCCTCGCGGTGGTGTTGGTCTACCAGGAGAGCCTGGAGAACCTGGTGGACTATATGGCCAAGCTCTTCGCCGTCTTGTTGCCGCCGGTGGCCCTGCCGATGGCTGCGGGACTGCTCAGCAATAGAGTCTCCGAGCGCGGCGCGCTGTCGGCCTTCGCGCTGGGTTCGGTCTGCGGCATCACGGCCTATGTTGTCGGTGGGGGAGAGGGGCTGGCCTGGCTGCGCTCCGTGCCGTGGCTCACATGGATCTCCATCCTGCCCACGGCCCTCGGACTCGTAGCGGGTAGCGGAATCTGGCCCGATTCCACCGCGAAACGCGCGCAGGTAGATGCCTTCCTCAACGGACTCATCGACCGCGCGCCGAAGGGCGGCACGCGGGATCGAAGTGTGGATGGCCAGTACGCCCTCTACATTATCGGCATGACGACTATCGCACTCGGCGTCGTAATGGCGGCCGCCGTGATGCTCACCGCGCCCTTGCGCGAGGGCTGGCTGTCGATTGCCGTTGGTGGGGTGTTCGTCCTCGGCGGAGGGGCGTCGGCGCTCCGCGCGAAGTGGCACATGAGTCGGCCCCGCGACGAGGGCTAAAGTGAGACTGTGGGGCATCGCTCATTGGTCCCTGCAGTCGCTGCTGTCCCCGCCGCCTCTGTATACTGTCTGCGTGGTCGCATACAACTAAGCCATCGGAAAGGACCGAAGTTGGATTTCAAGAACACCATCGCGTGGCATGAGCGCGCCAGCAGGGTTATTCCCGGCGGCGTAAACAGCGCCGTGCGTTCTACCGCCTTTCCCGTGCCGCACCACTACACCCACGCCAAGGACGCCCGGCTCTGGGATGTGGACGGCAATGAATACATCGACTACATCCTCGGCCAGGGGCCCATGCTCTTTGGCCACACGCCCGAGTGCGTGATCGAGGCCATCACGCGGCAGGCCGAGAAAGGCATCCTCTTCGCGGGACAGGGCGAGGATGAAGTTATTGCGGCCGAACTCCTCGTCGAGCACATCCCCTGTGCGGAGATGGTGCGTTTCAACTCCACCGGGTCGGAGTCGGTTCACGCGGCGATTCGCCTTGCCCGAAGCGCCACGGGACGCGACAAAGTCCTGCGTTTCGAAGGGCACTACCACGGCTGGCTCGACACCATCGCCTGGAACGGCCCGACAACGGATACGGACATCGGTCCGCGCGAGCATCCCGACGTGCGCCCCACGACCAGGGGGCAATTGGGTATGTACGCCGACAGCCTCCTCATTCGCCCGTGGAACGATCTACCCCTGCTCGAAGCAGCCTTCGCCCAGCACGGGGACCAGCTCGCCGCGGTTATCTGCGATCCCTTCGCCTCGGCTTCCGGGCTCATCCCCGGACACAAGAAATTCCTGGAACGCATGCGGGAGCTTTGCACGAAGCACGGCGTTGTCCTGATATTCGACGAAGTAATCACGGGCTTCCGCGTGCACCCCGGCGGTGCCCAGGCCTACTACGAAATTACACCGGATCTCGCCATTTTCGCGAAAGCACTTGGGGGCGGATTGCCCATCGCGGCTCTGGTGGGGCGCACTGATCTTATGATGGAAATCACGAAGGGCACGGTACATTCGGGTACCTACAACGCCAGCGCGCTCGTCATGGCGGGCACCCGTGCGGCCCTGGAACATCTCTACGCGGACCACGGTGCCGTGCTCACGCGCGCACACGACGCGGGGCGACGTCTCTCGGAAGAGCTGGAAGCCCTCGCCGAGGGTTATGGACTCTCCCTCCAGCTTCGCGGCGTTAACACCGTCTTCAGCACGTCTTTTGTTCCTTCCACGGCCGATCCCATCACCGACATGCGCTCCGCGCGCCAGGCCGACAGTGATATGCTCCGCACTTTCCGCATCGCCATGCAGGAGCAGGGCGTGCAGATTACCTCCTTCGGGATCTGGTTCGTCTCCACCGTCCACAGCGAACGTGATATCGATGAGACGCTGGAAGCCGCCCGCAACGCCCTTTCCCAACTCGCGGGACGCACCCGATGAGCAAGCGCGTCGGTATTCTCGGCTTCATGCACGAGTCCAACACCTTTGCCAACACGGTGACCACCCGCGCCCAGTTCGAAGAAGCCTTCCTTCACTTCGGGCCGGATCTGGTCACCGCCTGGAAAGACGCCCACCATGAACTCGGCGGCTTCATCGAAGGTTGCACCACCCACAGTCTCGAAATGGTTCCCCTTGCGGCCGCCTGGGCCACGCCCTCCGGGCCCGTCACACGCGAGGCCTACGAAAGCGTTTTGCGCGATCTATTGAACGCGGTCGAAGCCGCCCTGCCGCTCGATGGCATCCTCCTCGCCCTACACGGCGCCATGGTCTGCGAAAACATCGACGACGCCGACGGCGAGACCCTGGAGCGCCTGCGCGCGTTGGTTGGTCCCAATGTACCCATCGTAATGTCCCTCGACATGCACGGCAACATCTCCCCGCGCATGGCGGAGTTACCCGATGCCATTGTGGCCTACCGTACCTATCCCCACATCGACCAGCGCCAGCGTGGGGTGGACTGCGCGCGGATCATGGCCGGAATCCTCGACGGGAGTCTGTCGCCGCGCATGGCCCACGTGAAGCTCCCCCTGCTCATTCACATCGTACAGCAGTTCACGGGCAGCGGACCCATGGCGGAGCTCTACGCGGAACTCGAACGGATTGAGGAGCAACCGGGTATTGCAAGTGTTTCTCTGCTGCCCGGCTACATTTACGCGGACGTCCCTTTCATGGGCGTGTCCGTGATCGTCATTTCAGACCGGGATCAGGGCATGGCGGACCATTCTGCGCGTCACTTTGCCGCCACAATCTATGAGAAGCGTGATGCCCTCAACGCGGGCCTGCCCTCGGTGGAAGAGGCCGTGGCCGAGGCGGTCGCGACTCGGGGCACCGTCTGCCTCATGGATAGCGGCGACAACATCGGCGGGGGCGGTCCCGGCGATTCCACGATTCTCTTCGCCGCCCTGCGCGAAGCCGGGGCGCGGCACATCTGCGCCGTGCTCTATGACCCCGAAGCCGTGATAGAATGCACGCGGGCGGGGGAGGGGGGAGAGGTGTCGCTCGTGGTGGGTGCGAAGACCGATCACGAGCACGGCCAGCCCGTGGCGATCGAGGGCACCGTGATCCGCCTTCATGACGGGCATTATATCGAGGAGAGCCCCCGCCACGGCGGCACACGGGACTACGATCAGGGGAAAACCGCCGTCATTCTAACCATCGACGGCCACACGGTCGTGGTGAACAGTCTCCGCGTGATGCCCACCAGTCTGGAGCAACTCCTGAGCCTGGGCATCGATCCCCGCGCCCTGGGAAGCATCATCGTGAAGGGCGTAACCGCCCCCCGTGCCGCCTACGATCCGATAGCCACGAAAACCATCTGTGTGGATACCCCCGGCGTCACCCGCGCCGGTCCGGAGGCCTTCCAGTACCACAAACGGCCCCACCCGCTCTATCCGCTCGACACCCAAGTCTGACGCTGGTCATCCTGTGTCTCATAGCGTCCTGCCTCAGTAGTTCAAGATCAGGATGCAAAACCTCCTTCGTATTCGTCGACAGCTTTTTCTTACTTTATTTTCCAACGCAGTACCCATGGAATTGACTTTCGTTTCTCTGCTACGATCTGATCGCTTACTGATCGTCTTCCCTCTGCCTCGATTCGTCTCATTCGGCTCGGGGTGAACGTGGCCAATCGACAAAGCCCGCTTCTGCTGGGGCTTCCTTGCGCCGTCGTTCTGAGCGGGTTTCGGTGTAAGCGGAGGATTATCTCATGCGACTGCCTATGGTGCTGTCCGCTCTTGCCCTGGCAACCCTCATCGGCCATTCCACCGCGCAGGCGGGGGAGGCCATTACCGTGGCAAGCTACTACTTCCCCAACTACCATCCCGGAGACCCGCGCAATGTGGCCGAAAAGGGAGAGGGTTGGTCCGAGTGGGAACTGGTGAAAGACGCCCGGCCCCGCTTTCCCGGACACCCTCAGCCGAAGGTGCCGCTGTGGGGCTATGAAGATGAGTCGGACCCGGCGGTCATGGCGAAGAAGATCGACGCCGCGGCGGACCACGGCATAAGCGCGTTCATATTCGACTGGTACTACTACGAGGACGGCCCCTTTCTGAACCGCTGCCTCGATCGGGGCTACCTGGCCGCGCCCAACCGTGATCGCGTGAAATTCTCCCTGATGTGGGCGAATCATGACTGGTTCGACATCATGCCCTGCAAGCGCGATGCGCCCCGAGAGTTGCTCTATCCGGCGCGGATCAGCGCAGAGACCTTCGAACGGCTCTCCGCCCATGTGATCAAGGATTATTTCCTCCAACCCTCCTACTGGCGCATCGACGGGAAGCCCTACTTCTCCTTCTACGATCTGAGTGCGTTGATGGAAAACTTTGGATCGGTCGAAGCCACGCGTGCCGCGCTGGACGCTTTCCGCGCCAGGGCCGTTGACGCGGGCCTCCCGGGTCTTCACCTCAATGCTGTTGTCTGGGGCCAGCCGATTCTACCCGGAGAAAAGGCCCCGGCCGACCCGAAGGCCCTCGTTGCCGAGCTGGGCTTCGATTCGGTGACCTCGTATGTATGGGTCCACCATGTGCTTCTCCCCGATCAGAAAACCGACTATGCCTACGTCCGCGACCAGTACTTTGCCTACTGGGATCGCGCCGAAGCCATGTTCGACGTTCCCTACTATCCAAACGTGTCCATGGGGTGGGACCCGAGTCCTCGGTGCTTTCAGGAAGACCCATTCGGTGATTTCGGCTATCCCTTCACGAACACCATCGCCGGGAATACGCCCGAACAGTTTCGCGAGGCGCTGGAGCGCACGAAACAGCGGATGGAGCGTCGGCCGGATTCCCCCAGGATTCTCAACATCAATTGCTGGAACGAATGGACCGAAGGAAGTTACCTCGAACCCGATACCGCCCATGGAACGAAATACCTGGAGGCCGTGCGCGCGGTATTTGGCCCGGGCGCGCCCGAGTAGGCGGAAGGCCTCACCAGAGGGAGCCCGTGTTCGGGCTCTGCAAGGGGCTGCTAGCGCTTGCCGATCCTGAGCCCGGCCATATTGGCGGTCATCTTTTCGAGGGTTGTCGCGGGAAGCCCCAGAATTTCGGCCGCCACCTGGAGGTTGCCGTTGCACTGGGCAAGCACGGCGCTGATCAGCGTCCGCTCCGCATTTTCCAAGGGTTCCATCACGGACTCCCGTTCGCTCCTGGGGGTCGAAGCGTCGCGCAAATCATCCGTGCCGAGCAACTCGCTCCGGCTCTGAAGGGCCGCCAGGGTGATCGTGTTGCGCAGTTCCAAAGCGTTGCCATGGAGGGGCAGCTCCTGAAGATACGCCAGGGCGTCTTCCGTCAGTCCCTTCACCTGATGCACCCCCTGGCGCATGCCGGAGTCCACGAAGAACTCCGCGAGCGCGCGAATATCCGAAGGGCGACGCCGCAGCGGCTTGATGTGAATCCGCTGCCGCCCGATCCAGTTCAGCAGGTCTCTGCGGAAGACGCCCTGTCGGGCCAACTGCTCCAGATCTTTGCTGGACGTCCCCACAACCCGCACGCTGAACGATACCACCTGGGTTCCTCCGTTTCGAGGATAGGCGCCGCGCTCCAGCAGATGGAGCAATGTCAGTTGGTTCTCTGGAAGGAGCGAATCCAACTCCCGGAGAACCAGCGTCCCGCCGTTCGCCTGCTCCAGCAGCCCCCGGTGAATGACCACCGGATCCTCGCCGTCCCGCTTCACGGAGCCTGTGAGTGCGGCGGCAAAGTTCGCGCCGGAAAGGGTCATACAGTTGGCCGAAATGATCGGGCCCTGCGACCGGTTGCCCGACGCATGTATCAGGTGGGCGGCCAATTCCTTGCCCGTGCCCGCTTCACCCGTTATCAGGGTATTCTGCCCCGTGCGGGCGACGCGCTCTATCTCAGCGCGAAGTTCCTCCACGGCGCGGCTTTCCCCCAGAAAGCGGGTGGTATCACTTCCCGGCGCCTGGCCCGGTTCCGGCGCGATTTCGCCCCGGAACTCCAGCGAGCCCAGATAGGGACTCGCCGTCTGGGCTATCGCGTTCAATTGCGCGAGGGAATCGGGTTCCGGTATGAAATCCCGCGCGAGGGACTGGAGCACCAGCGCGCCCAGCGATCGCCCGCTTGCAAGCATGGGCGCAACGCATGAAATAGTTACTTCCTTGAAGAAGAGCCGTTTCGCGCGGTGGCTGCTCATGCACGCATCCCCCCGAGTCATTGCCTCCTCCACCTGTTCGCAGAGATCGTCACTTGGCGCAAACCCCGGTGGATACCAGGTGAGGCCGCCGGCGTTTACACAGCACAGCGCCGCTTTCACCCGCGCGGGGAAAGATTCTTCAAGTTCCTGAAGGCAGAGCGCGGCAAACTCGTCCTCGCGGTGGGCCTTACCAAGCTTCCGTGCGAAATTATGCAGCCGGGCCAGATCCTGAACCGTCGCCGGGTAGTGCTGCTCCAGAGGCGCGCTCTCACCGCCATCGTTGAGGTAAAGGGCCTCATCCAGAGACACGGTCGTCGAACCGCGCGGATCGGATTCCGGTGGGGAAGGGGGGCCCGAAAGCGATGTTCTCGTGAGGATGAAGGATTCCGTGCCGAGGGAAAGTTCATCGCCCACCAGCAGGCGGCATTCTTCCACCGCCCGGCCATTGACGAGCGATACATTCCGGCTGCCGAGATCGCGAAACACGACGCCATCGCCTTCCAGTCTCACTTCGCAGTGCTTGCGGGAAACCGTCGGATCGCCAATCGTTATATCGCAACTCAGGCTTCGGCCCATGACAATCGGTCGGGGGCCGATCGTCCAGCTTTCTCCACGGCTCGACCCGGACTTGGCCGTCAACAGCCACGTCATCGCGTCGCTCCCGTCCTGGAGTGTGTCCGGAGGTCTTTCCCAGAGCGCCATTCACTCCAAACGGGACTGGAGGCGCAAATCACTTCTCCAATACCCATAAGTAAACCCCTTTTTCTACCGCCTCTCCGCCCATTAATTTTAACCGTTTTCCTATTGTAAACCCTTCGGGCCGGGACCGCAAGTCCGGAGATTGCCACTTAACTCGAGCTAATCCACCGGCTCAGCCGACGAGAATTCATCAGGCTCCGCCGTTCCGCCGTCAATCTTTGTGACGATATGCCGACCCTGCGGGATTTAATCCAACCTGACTTTATGCCACCGGTTCTACCGGTGGTTTCTAATTGAGCAAAGACCGCACCGGATCAGTCCGGTGCGGCCTCCATGTCCAAGTCCCGCATTTTCTAGTACGGAGAAGGCACCCAGATCTCGCGCTCCTCGAATACCGGGGCGATCTCACGCCGACGCGTTTCGTGGTGGCCGACCACCACTTCTCCCGTCTCGCGGATGGTGTACTCCGGAATCCAGACCTGATACTCCTCCGTGCGGCCTTCCTGCACCAGTACGCGTTGGCGCTCGATATGGCCGCTCGGCGCGACCGGTGCCGGTGCCGGGCATGCAACCGCGGGTAACTGAGGCTGGTTTGCCGTGGCCAGAATCCCGACCACGTTTACAATCGCGTTCGCGATGGCCGCATCGCGGTAGGCCTTCGCGTGGGCCTTCTCTCCTTCATAGGGGTCGAAGCCACGACCACCAAACTCGTTGTACAGGTACTCCTCAAGCAGCCCGCCGAGGGGCGCGTTGCCCAGTCCGGCGTAGTCGTGATTCACGCCCCGACCCAGGCCCGCGCCGTTGCCGCGGTTCCGGTTCAGGTTCAGGGGGGCACCCGCGCCGGGCCGACGAGATTCACCGCCGGCACGACTCGGGGAAACCCGTTGGGCAGCGGAACGCGCCACGGGCCGCTTCACCGAATCCAGTCGCATGCTTTTTCCGGGCGATCCCGTTCGCGCATTGCCCTGAGCATCTGCAAAACCACAAAAGACCATTGATAAACACGTAACCGGTATGAGAATCCATCTCGTCTTCATGGCGAAACCTCCTGTGTTGATACGCCTGAACATCCAGACGCCGCCGGTATTGTTCTATTCAAACAGGATAGGTCGACCCGCGCACCAGACTCCGAAGACGTGTGCGTCAGGGGCCGGGAGGCCTGCAATTCTACGGAAAACCGGGTGCGGGCGTGGCGAGGCACCGGAAAGAAGTCAACGAGCCACGACGAGCGTAAGTCAATTTGCAACAGAGGCTTGTGGATGATCCTCCGGCGCGTTCGGGTCGGCGGAAGAGGATTCCACAAACCCGATGTAACCTTTGGCGCTCTGGGGGGGTATGAGAGCACAGAAATCGACTGTGGACGGGCCTCGCGCCCCGAACTCGGAGGAAAATTCCATGATAATGGCGGATGTGTTCAAAATTCTGTTTCTGATACTCGGTATGCTTATCTGTACGGTCAGCTACTGGCTCATGTTCTCGGCCCTCTTCTCGCCCGCCGTCAGCCGCGCGCAACAGGCCCTCGCCACCCGCCCCATGCGCGTTTTGCTCATGGGAGCCCTGGTTGGCGTTCCCTTCGTGCTCCTGGGCCTGGCCATGGCGGCCAACGGCGCAGGCCCCATCAAGCTGCTGGGGGTCACCCTCCTGATCCTGCTCACAACCGCCGCCCTCTTCGGTTCGACGGGCCTGGTCCGCATGGTGGGCCTCGGCCTCGGCAACCCCCAGACCGCCCGGAGCAACGGGGGCGTTGTGCTGCGCGGTGGCGCCGTGGTGGCGATTGCCTGCGTGTTCCCCGTGGTGGGCTGGTTTCTGCTCCTGCCCGTCGTACTGCTCGCGGGCTTTGGCGCCATGCTCCAGGGGATTTTTCGGCAGAGTCCCGTCGTCGCTTCCGTCCAGGCGCCCACCGGAGCGGTCCAGGCATGAGCCTTTCCCGCCGAAAATTCCTGAGCGCGGTGGGGTGTTGCGGGGCCGCGTGGACCCTTGGCGGCGCCGCTCGGGCAAGCGGCCCTCTCCCGGTGGGCGACATTGCCCTTGCGCGGCACGTGCTGAATCGCTGCACTTTCGGCATTCGTCCCGGTGACCTTCAGCAGGTCCTCTCGGTGGGGGTGGAGACCTGGGTCGAAGCGCAGCTCTACCCCGAGAACATTGAGGACAGCGCCTGTCACAAGCGGGTGCGCCGACTTGAAACGCTTCAGTGTCCCGTGGGCGAACTCTTCGAGTACAAGGAAGAATTTCTGTGGAAAGAGCTCGCCACCGGCAAACTGCTCCATGCCCGCTACAGCGAGCGTCAACTCTTTGAAGTCATGGTCGATTTCTGGACCGACCATTTCAATATCGATATTTCAAAAGGGGACTGCCCCTGGCTCAAGACGGCGGATGATCGCGAGGTCATCCGTAAGCACGCCCTCGGTTCCTTCCCTGAGCTCCTGCGGGCCTCCGCAACCGGCCCGGCCATGCTGTGGTACCTCGATGGTCGGACCAACCGGCGGCGCACCCCTGAGGAAGCGCCGAATGAGAACTATGCGCGTGAGCTCCTTGAACTCCACACCCTCGGTGTCAAAGGCGGCTATACACAGCGCGACGTGATGGAGGCCGCCCGGTGCCTCACCGGCTGGACCGTTCGCACGGACACCTGGTTTGGAAAGGGACGCGTCGAATTTAACGCCGGTCTACACGATGACGGTGAAAAGACAGTGCTCGGAAAGCCCATTCAGCCCGGCCTCGGCGAAAAATCGGTGGACCGACTCCTCGAAATCGTCGCGGAGCAGTCCGGAACGGCCCGCTATCTCGCCCGGAAACTCTGCAATCGCTTTATCGGGCTCGAAGCGCCGGACGACGTGGTGGAACGGGTGGCGCAGGCCTTCGCCACCAGTCGTGGCGATATCCGCACCACCCTGGTGGCCCTGTTTCGGAGCGAGGCCTTTCAGCATCCTGTGGCCCCCAAGTTCAAGCGCCCCTTCAATTTCCTCGTGTCCGCCCTGCGCGCCACCGCCGCCGACGTCCATCAGCCCGATGCGCTTCTCGATTACCTGGCGCGCATGGGGCACAGTCCCTTTCAATACCCCACCCCGGATGGCTATCCCGAAGAGGCCGAACCGTGGTATGGGAGCATGATGTGGCGCTGGCACTTCGTCTACGCTCTCTCCCGTAACGAAGTGCCAGGCGTCACCGTGGACTGGCCCGCGCTCCAACGGGAGGCCGGTGGAGGCGAGGCCCTGATCGCGCGGCTGATTGGGCGACAGCCGGATGGCGATGAACTCGAACTGGCCCAGAGAGGCGACCGCCCGGGACTGGTGCTCGCCAGCCCGGCATTTCAAGGATGCTAGCCATGCAACAGGGAAACACCGTTCTGAAGCTCAATCCGGAGCAGCACCATACCCTCGTCGTCGTCTTTCTCCGAGGCGGCGCCGACGGGCTCAACATGGTGGTGCCCACCGGAGACGACGCGTACTACCGAGCCCGGCCTCTCATCGGCATTTCGCGCGACAATACCGTCGCGCTGGACGATCTCTTTGGGCTTCATGACTCGCTGTCGCCCCTGCACCGCGCCTACGGTGAGGGCGAACTCCTCATCGTTCACGGCGCGGGCTCGGAAGAATCCAGCCGCTCCCACTTTGAGGCCCAGGATTTCATGGAACATGGCGGGGTGGGGGCCGGCGGCTGGCTGGGCCGCTACCTCCGACAGAATGTCCGCGCCACAAGCAATCCTCTGGCTTCGGTCGCCTTCGGAAAGACCTGTCCCGAATCCCTTCGCTCTTCGCCCGCCACCGTGGTCATGGATTCCCTGGGCGATATCGCGCTGAGCGAAGAGGCCATGCCCTTCGTCGACGGCCTCAATCGCGCCTATGGGAAATCCGGATTGCCCTGGGCCAAGTCGGGAAGTGACCTGCTCAGCGCCATCGGGCGGATCGTGGAACTCCAGTCGAAATCCTATTCCCCGTCCGGCGGGGCCGTCTACTCGGAGCATCCCTTTGCCCGCCACCTTCAGCAGGTCGCCCAACTGATCAAGGCCGAAGTCGGCGTGGAAGCGGCCACGGTTGACCTCGGCGGATGGGACAGCCACATCGCCACGTCAACCCTGATGACGCCCCTCATGAACCAGCTCGCCCAGGGGCTCATGGCTTTCTACGACGATATCGGGCCCTATCGCGACCGAACCACCGTCGTCGTCATGACCGAATTCGGTCGGCGCGTCTATGAAAACGCATCCCTGGGCACCGATCACGGTCGGGGCAGTATCATGATGCTTCTCGGCGGCGGCGTGCGCGGCGGCAGGGTCCTGGCGGACTGGCCAGGGCTCGAAGAGGCTCATCTTGAAGGGCCCGGCGACCTGCCCGTGCGTTACAATTTCCGAGACGTCCTCGCCCCGATTTTCGAGAAGAAGATGCCCGGAATCGAATTGAACCAGGTGTTTCCGGGGTATGCGCTGACCCCGCTCGATGTGGTCTAATGGTGCACAAGAGGTCACGGTACAGTTTTCCGCATTGGTCCGGATGGACCTGTTTCGATTTTCCAAGTTTGAGCCGCCCATGATTGCTTCGACCCTGTCACGGATTTGCCACTGGACGCCCGCGAGCGTTGCGGATCCGCGTCGCGTGTCCCCCCATGAGCCCACGGCGCCGGTTTCCGATGCCGATGAACCGGCATGGGAGACCGAGTGCATCCGCAGAACCCAGGGGGGCCACCCCGACGCGTTCAATCCGCTCGTCGCCCGATACGCACCCCGTATTCGAGCGTACCTGCACCGGATGCTTCGGAATCGTGAAGAGGCTGAAGACTTGACCCAGGAGACCTTCATAAAGGCCTTTCGAGCGATTCACCGTTTCGACGCCGAGCGCCCCTTCAAGAGCTGGCTCTACACCATCGCCACAAACACGGGGCTGAACGCCCTGCGCGGGCAGAAGCGAAGGGGCACTCAGGTCGCCCTCGATCCCGAGCTCCCCGCGCATGCGGAAGCGGGCCACCGGTGCGGCGGCGAGTCACGGGAAAAATTGGAGTCCGCCATGGCCGCCCTGTCGCCCCGCGCGGCACAGTTGATTACCCTTCACTACCATGAGGGATTTTCCCTGCTGGAAGCCGGCCAGGTGCTGGGTATGAGCGAGGGCGCCGCCAAGGCCGCACTGTGCCGCGCGCGGCAGGAATTGCGAACAACGATGTTGAATGAAGTCCGAGAGTGACTTCCGGAAGCGAGCAACAACATGAACTGCAAACGAATACAACGTGAAATGGACGCCGCTTTCGACGCCGGCGTCACCCTGGACGCGACTGCGGCGGAACACGCCCGCATGTGCCCCGATTGCGGCGCCCATCTGCGTGCCCTGGGCAACCTCGACGGCGCACTTCGGGCGGCGCCGCCCGTTCAGCCCGCACCCGCGCTCGTGGCCCGGATTCAGGATTGTATTGCCGCGGAACCGGTCCGGCAACCTCGCCCCTGGTTGTACCCCCTGGCAACGGCGGCGTCGGTGCTCGTGCTGGCGGCGCTCGGGCGTATCGCGCATTCCATGTTCCCAACCACCGGATGGGTCCGCCAGGCATGGCTGCCCCAGGAACCCCTCCTCCCGGATTGGGCTTTTCTCAAGGAGGAGCTGCTGGGCATTCCCGTCGCCGTTGCGGGTGACATGGCCGTCTTCAGCGAGTGGGCGGGGGAGCTGTGGCGTTCGGTAAACTTGTGGGAAATGGGGCCCCTTGGCGGCGACAACCCCTGGGTGTGGGTTCTGTTTGGCGCGTGCGCAGCCACGGCCTTTGCCCTAGACGGAATGGAATGGATGTCCAGGCGCTTCAAAGGGCCGGGTCACTGAAAAAATAATTGTTCACGGCCCGGAGGGCCGGAGAACCGGGAAATCATCATGGAACGCGTTATTGCCCTAGCCCTTGCCACCGTCGCCATCGTATTCCTTGTCCTGACCCTGAAAGCGTCGGTGATCGCGTTGAGCCTCTCGTTTTATCGGGGAAGGTCGCAGTTTTGTCGGCGCATCCATCAGAACTACACCGATCGCCCCTGGCGCTCCGGCATTGTTGGACTGGCCAACAGCCTCGTCGCCCTGTTCTTCATCCTCATCCTGCTCAACATGCAGGCGCTCGCACTTGTGGGCATTGGCATGGCCACCGCGCTCTGCGCCATTCATCTCGCGGGCAGGACCGCCCACTATCGGGTGCTTGCGGAGCGACTCAGCGATGATATTGGCGCCCTGCCGAACACGGGGTCCATGCTGCGCGGGGCGCTGGTCGCGGAATTGACCTTTCTCGTACCCGTCATCGGGCAACTGCTTTTCCTCGCGGTCACCATGCGCTGCGCCGGCGCCTGCATCCTGGCGATGCTTTCCCATGCGGTACCCGCCATCGAGGGTAATCCGCCCCCGCGCGATTCGGGACTAAACTGAGGCGGTCAGATCGCGGGGTACGAGCACCTCGAAGAACGCGCCGGATTCAGGCAGATTGCCGTAGCTGATCGTGCCGCCGTGGGTCGTGATAATCCGGTGCACGATCGATAGGCCGAGCCCCGTTCCACCGGCTTTTTTCGTAAAGAAGGCGGAAAACAAATCGTCGCCCTCTTCCAGATGAATGCCCGGACCTTCATCCTCTACCCGGAACAGAATGAAATCCCCCGCCAGCGATGTGCGGAAGGTCACCCGCTTTCCCGCGGGGCTCACCTCCACCGCATTGCGAAGGATATTGCTCAGGGCCTGGGCCAGTTTGGAGGCGTCCGCCAGTATTTCCGGTAGATCGTCCTGGGTCACGCAATCCAGCGCGATACGGTACTGTTCGGCGACTGGCGACGCCAGGGCTATGGAGCGCTCGATGATCGTCTGGGGTAGGCAAGCTTCCGGTTTCAGCGAAAAAGGCTTCGCAAAACTCAGGAACTGGCTCACCAACTGTTCCATCTGCCCGGCCTCCGTCAGGATGGTCCTGGCCTTGCTGTGAACCGGGTCGTCCGCGACGCTCTTGCGTATCAGCAATTCAGCCATCCCGCTGATGACACTGAGGGGGTTGCGCAGTTCATGCACCACTCCCGCCGTAAGCTCACCAATCTGCGCAAGCTGGCGGTTCAGCTCCGCCATCTTTTCCAGACGCCGCAATTCCGTGATATCGAGGAAAAGGAAGATGACACCGTTGAATTCCTGCGCTCCCTGCAGAGGCGACGCCGTAATACCGAGCACGGTAGTGCCTTCGGCGGTTGTCACCGTGACTTCGCGGCGCGAGACCGTCTCAAGGTGATCCCGCAGTTCGTCCATCAGGCGCATCAGGGGAAGGGAGGCATCCGGAATCGCATCAAGGCGCTGACCGGGCGCGAGAAACTCCGCGGCGACGTTCAGATGCACGGCGGCCGCCTTGTTTGCGGTTATTACCAGGCCCTGCGCGTCCACCGCCAGCACGCCGCTCGACAGGCTCGACACGATCTGCTCAAAAATTGCGGGGTGGCTGGATGCTTCACTCATAGTCACCGTCCTCCCGATAGGGCCGATACCTGCTAAATCCTGCTGCGAATCTCGCGGGTGAGCAAGGCAAATTCCTCCATGCCCAGCGTCTGGGGCCGGCGGCCGGGATCGATACCCGCCGCATCCATGGCGTCCAGCACCGCTTCCTGTGGCGCGCCAAAGCCGCCCGACTTCGTCAGGGAGTTCCGGAGGGTTTTGCGCCGCTGGGCGAAGGCCGCCCGCACCACCTTCATGAGAAACAGCTTTTCCTCCCGCGGCATGGTGTTCTTCTTGTCGCAGCGAAAGCGTACAATGCAACTGTCCACCTTGGGCCTTGGCACGAAGCATGAAGCGGGTACGCGATGGACAATATCCACGTCGGCGTAGCAAAGGGCCGCGATCGACAGGACCCCATAGTTGTCCGCACCCACCGGCGCCACCAGCCGCTGTCCCACCTCATCCTGCATCATCACGACCAGCCGCGAGAAGAACAGGGGCGATTCGAGGAAGTGAAACAGGATCGGCGTGGTGATGTAGTAGGGGAGATTCGAGAGAAACTTGTGGCTCTTACCCCCGGGAATAAATTCGTTGACTAGCTTCTCTACCGGGTGGTTCAGAATATCGCCCCGAAAGATGTGCACGTTGTCCAAGTGCCCGAATTGGTCCGTGAGGCAGGGGATGAACGAATTGTCGATTTCCACCGAGAGCAACTGCCCCGCCTTGGGGTGGATTCGCCGCGTAAGCGCGCCGAGGCCCGCACCGACCTCCACCACGTAGTCGTCCTTTGTCAGGGCTGCCGCGTCGATCATGATCCGGTTTATATTGTCGTCCAGCAACAGGTTCTGGCCCAGGGACTTCTTGAACGAGATTCCGTAGCGCTTGCACATGTCGCGCAAGGTCATCTCGACCGAATGGTTCTCAGTTTCCATGGGCGGAACCTTGCTTCGGGCCGGTCACGGAATAGTGAAAGACGGGGGTATGGCGGTGGGGACGGGTCAAAAATAGCTCCTCAATCGGTACGTTTGGCAATCGGGGCGCAGTCCGAACTCCAGCGCGCGAATCACAGCAAAATTCACACACTGGGCCCATTGCCAGTGAAATTTATCAGTTCCTATAGTATCGCGTGCTCCGCCGCCGTGTCCAGCCGGTCGGGATTAGGCGTACCCTGAGATGGTCGTGGAGACGCCCTCCACAAATCGATTGCTCCAAGTACTCTTCACCGGGGTCAAGTCCGAAGGCTGAAGTCCACAGCCTGGCATTGACCCGCCCAGCGGGTCTTGCTATCATCTGCGCGGGATAGAGGTCTTTCGAAATGCCGCAGGTAATCATTGAACAGCCGGGTGTGCCCCCCATGACAGTGCCCCTGTCGGGCAAGGAAATTCGATTCGGGCGATCCGAAGACAGCGACGTCGTTCTTGTGGCGAACGAAGTGTCCCGGAACCACGCCAAGATTTGCCGCGTTGGGACCAAATCCATCCTCTTCGACCTCCAGAGCCTCAACGGCACCTACGTCAACCGCCAGCGCGTGGTGGAGCGGGTACTCTCCCACATGGACGAAATCTGGTTCGGGAGCCTCTGTAAACTCGTTTTTCGCGATGATACCCAGTACGGTAAGGAGCACGCCGACGAAACACCCGCCAATAACCCGGATTTGGTGAAGAATCTCGATAAGATTCGCGCCGAGATGGACCGGGTCGGCAACAGTATGACCCTGATCGGGCGCCCCACCCCGCCCTATGCCGAAGAGGTGAAGTCGAAAGAACTGGAGGCCAGCCCGGAAGCCATCGTCAAGATGAGCCGGGCCTATCGCCGACTGGCCGCGCTGCACAAGGCCAGCCAGATCATGGCGTCGGGCTTCGATCTGCGGGAGCGCCTCGCCCAGGTGCTTGACATGGTCATGGAGACGATGGAGGCTGATCGCGGCTTCGTCATGCTCCGGGAAGAGGGCACCAACAACCTCAACGTCAAAGTCGCCCGGGAAATGGGCCGCGAACTCGAAGCCAGTTCGCCCAGCATGGGCATCGCCGGACGCGCCGCCATCGACGGCGAGGCCGTTCTCATGGTCGACAGCCAGAACGACAGCAAGTTCGGCATGCGCGAAAGCATCATTCGCTCAGAGATCATGAGCGCGATGTGCGTTCCCCTGAAGATAGAATCCCGAATTATGGGGTCCATCTACCTCGACACGCGAAAGCCCCACGTCACCTTCAGCGAAGAAGATTTGGAACTTTTCGCTTCGCTGGCCTCCCAGTCGGCCCTGGCCATCGACAACGTGCGGCTTCACGACAAGGTCGTCGCGGCTGAAATGAAGCGCCAGGAATTCGGGCGATTCCTGAGCCCCGCCATCGTGGACAAGATCATGGCCGAAGAGAAAGCGGTGGAGCTCGGCGGACAGCGCGCCCGGGTCAGTACGCTCTTCTGTGACATCCGGGGCTTCACCAACACCGCGGAACGCATATCTCCCGTGGAACTGGTCGCCCTGCTCAATGAGTATTTCACCGCCATGACCGAGATCATTTTCCAGTACCAGGGCACTCTCGACAAGTACGTGGGCGACGAGATCATGGCGATTTTCGGTGCGCCCGTGTCCATCGAAAATGACGCCCTCGCCGCCGTCTCCGCCGCCGTCGCCATCCAGGCGCTCAACGCCGAGCTGAACGTCGTCCGCCAGAAGCAGGGGAGGACCGTCATTCAATTGGGTATCGGCATCGACTCCGGCGAAGTCACCGCCGGCTATTTCGGATCCCCCATGCGAATGGAGTACACCGTGATGGGGGACCGGGTCAATACGGCGAGTCGCTTCTGCGGGTTGGCCGAGGCGGGTCAGGTGATCGTCGGAGAAGAGACCTGGCGATCCATTGAAGGAAAAGTCGAAGGGCGCGTGATGGGGAAAGTGCGACTCAAAGGCAAGGAACTGGAAGTAAACGCCTACGAAGTGCTCGCCATACGCTGACGCCGGAGCGACGCGCCGATCAGAAGCACGTTTTCACCGCGACGACGACCACCACCAGCGCACTCACCAGAACAACGATGTGACGGCCCCATAGCCGGACGAATCCGGGGCGGTTCGGGCTGCCGGACTGGGCGTCGACCTGGGTCGCGTGCGCGGCCACACGCGATTCCAAATCCGACTGGTAGGCGGCCTGGAGTTCTCGCGCCCGCGCGTCCCGCTTCACCGTTTCGCTGGACACCCAGACCATGCCGCCCTCGGGTGTTTTGACCTGCTCGTATCCCGAATCCTTATAGCGCTGGCTTCGTTTGATGGACGACTCGGGCTCAATTTCCTTAATCCTCTGAGACAGCACGCGCTCCGAAGCTGTTGGAGTCCAGGGCGTGTCGGGGTAAAGTTCCACCTGGGAGGGCCGCTTCGCCATATCAAACTCAGACACGAACTTGTCGTCCACCTTCACCGCCGCGCTTACCACCCGCTCCGACTGACCGTCCTTCAACGTAACGGTGAAAATCTGCGTGCCGTCGGGGATGGCCGTGCCCGAAGTGATCTGCGCCAGTGAAACCAGCCATAATAGGATGAGTGAAGTGTTCATACCCCTAAGTATAGGCATTTGGGCCTTCCCAGGCAAGGAGGCACCCATGGCCTCCGGTATGTCGCCGTCACGCCCGCATCACCATCGAGGTATCCCCCGAATGCCCCATTTTGAGATAGCCATCCTGGCCACGTCCATGATCGTGCTGACCGGCATTGTTTTGCGGCTGGGCTGGCTTGCCCTCCGGGAACCCGCGCGAAGCGGTGAAATCTCGCTGAACCGGGATGGATCCTTTGCCATGGTCTGCGCCTGTTGCGGCGAGTCCGCCGAGGTGCCCGCCAGCGCGCTGGCCCTCCTGAGCTCCGCGGAGAAAGCCCTCGTCGTTCGAGAGCGGCCAGGCGTCGTCGGACAGCGCCTCGTCGAGTTTCCCTGCCCCGCCTGCGATGCCTCGCACTGCTACAGCGTCCATCGCCAGACCATGACCTTTGTCGGCGTCAATCTATATCAGGGACAACATTTTCAAGCCAATTGCAAGGAATGTCGGCGCATCATTCTCACACCGCCCTGGCGAAAAGGCGCCTTCGACGGCGACGTGGAAGCGGCGCCGGGAGACACGTCGGCACTCGGTCTGGTCTGCAAATTCTGTGGGGCGATTTGCTGTGTCCCCTGTTGCAGAGACGCAACCCGGAATCGTACGGCCGATGGTACCTTGCTGTGTCCGCGCTGCTTTCGGGGACCCAATGATCAATTCTGCCACCAGGCTTCGGGAACGGCGATGGAACCAGGACGTAACCACGCACATTGATTACCGTAGCGCTTCCCGCACACAATGAAGCCGTGAACAAACGCCGGGTAAACCGGCCTTGGTAAGCCCAAGGAGAATTGGTAGTTATGACTCGAAAAGTTCGATTGGTTTTTCCCCTTGCCATGGCCGCTACGTTCGCGGCGCTCGTCGGTTGCGCATCCACCGGGCATACGGAAAACAAGAAGCCGGCCAGAGCGGACGACCTCACCCCGGCGGCAGACCATGGCCCCGCCCGAACGGGTTTTCCGCAGATTTATCTGGATGCCGGCGCTCAGGTGACCCTGGGGGAGGCCTTCAGGCACATCGGAGAGACCTTTGGCGGCGGCGCGGCCCTCACGGCCGGACTCGAAGAGCGTCCCGCGCCTCCATCGGGCCTGGCGCACACCGGGTTTGTTCCCGGACTTGAACGGCTGGCAAAACCCTACGACTGCAAGCTCCAGGTCACACCTTATTACGTGTTTTTCTACCCTCGGGGCTATGAGGCGCTCGCCGACCTCTCGCTGGAGGGACGCGTCGATCCACGGTTCGTAACAACGCGCGCCTCCTTCGCTATCGGGTCGGGAACGGATCTCTTCAATGCCCTGGCCCTGCTTGGTGAGAGCCTCAAGTTAACCATCGTCGCCGACAATAGCGTGGCCGATGCCTGGTGCGGCGAAGTCTTCCTGGAGGACGCCCCGGTTTACGCGATCATCGAGGCCCTCCTGAAATCCTCCCGGATTGCCCCGGACATGATCGAAATCGAGAGCAATCAAGACTATCTCTTCCTTCGTTCCACTGCCAATCAAAGCAGGCCCCCGAGCTGCCTCAATCGCGAGGAGCTTAGCGCCGATCAACTGGCTATCCTCCAGACTCCCCTGACGCTGCGCTTGCCCGATACCGGGGCGGCCTTCACCTTTCAGGCGGAACCGACCACCCTGGCTCGGGTATTGCCCGATCTCGCCCGCGCGCTCGGTATCCCCGTGACGGCCGACGACGCCATGGGCCGGCTTCCCGTCAATATCACGTCATTTCATGGCATTCCCACGGAGACCGCCCTGGATCTGCTTGTTCGCCAGTGGCCCCTGCCCCGCTACGGCTACCGCATCCGGAACGGCGGCCTTCACTTTTGCGAACGCCCCGTGGGTTGACCCGGCAACCCAGGTCTCGCCCTCGCGTCGAAAACGGCGTGCGAATCCTCTGGAAATATGATAGGATCCGGGAAGGAATTGGTTTTGCGTGTTGGCGGCATTGAACCGGTGGAGCGTGTCTCTTGCAGTCCTCCGATTGGGCGTGGCGCTGCAAATTCCAAGTCCTGTGTAGTGACGTCTTTGATGATCGGGAGATACGGTTTTTGATTCCCTCAAGCGTGAAGCCTGTGTTGCGAAGCCTTCGTGAGGGCACGGGCTTTCCCGAGGTGGTCGCAACCCTGCTGACCGTGGTGGTGTTCATCGTCAGTTACTGGTGCGAGTCGACCGGTCGCCACACCGATGTCATGTTTCGCGGCGTGTTCCTCGCCGGGTCGGTCATCCTGTGTGGCATGGTGGTTTACGGCATTTTCGTGCGCCACTACATCCCCGGAATCTCCCATCTTGTCGTGTCCGGCGCCTTGATGATAGGCCTCTCCCAACTCGTCGGCTTTCTCGAAGTTCTCCCATCGCTGCGTCACGTACCCGTCGTGGGGCCCGAGGGTTGGAGCTACTTCGCCCACCTCGACGATATGCTCCTCTATCCCGGCTTCGTACTCATGCTGTGCGGTTTTTATCTATCCATCCTCCACGCAACCCGCATGCGCCTCCAACTGATTCTCGAAGGGCGGGAAAAGGAAGAAGCCCTTGCCCTGAGCAACCGCACCGCCGAAGTCCTCGCGAGGCGCGTGGCCTTCGAGAATCTCGCCACCGGCATCTCGACCCGCTTTATCAATCTGGGTCAGGACGAGGTCGATGGAGAGATTCGGCACTCCCTGGAACTGGTCGGCTCCTTTACCAGGGTTGATCGCGTCTACTTTGTCGTCTCCCGCGTCTCCCTGGCCGGAAAAAATGAGCGATTCGAATGGTGCCGCGACGGGGTTCGGTCGCTGGCCGGAGCCCTTCAGGGCGTCACCGAAGATGATTTCAAGTGGTCCCTGGACGCGCTGGACCGCGGCGAGTGTATCGTCATTCCCTCCGCGGGTGGGTTGCCGCCGGAGGCGGAGTTCGAAAGGCGGTGGGTGGAACAAAACAAGATTTTATCGCTGGTCCGGGTGCCCATACTTTCCAGCAGTCGGCTACGCGGCTATATCGGCCTCGACAGCGAAGACAGGGCTGCGGAATGGCCCGAAGAGACGATACCGCTCCTCCGCATGATCGGTGAAATCCTTCTTTCGGCCTGGGA
This sequence comes from Candidatus Hydrogenedentota bacterium, assembly GCA_016791475.1. NCBI lineage: Bacteria > Pseudomonadati > Candidatus Hydrogenedentota > Candidatus Hydrogenedentota bacterium. Next base: position 41,361 of record JAEUWI010000022.1, on the reverse strand, counting down.
CCGGCGCTGTGTCATGCAACAGCGCGCCATTCTGGAGGCGCAAGTGCAGCAGGCCCAGAAAATGGAGAGCCTGGGCGTCATGGCCGGCGGAATCGCCCACGATTTCAACAATATTCTGACCGGCATCATGGGCAATGCCGAGTTGGCCCAGCTCGGGCTTCCCGAGGGCGGCGAGCTCCATCGCTACATGGAGGGCATCACCCAGTCGGCCCGCCGCGCGGCCGAGTTGTGCCGCCAGATGCTGGCGTACTCCGGGCGTGGGAAATTTTTCTCCGAACCTTTCAGACTGAATGAACTCGTGTCGGAAATGATGCCCCTCCTGCGGGCTTCGGTCACGCGCACGGCAAGCTTCGAGTGCGAACTCACCCCCAACCTGCCCGAGCTCGAGGGCGACATGGCCCAGTTCCGCCAGATCCTTGTGAATCTGGTCACCAATGCCTCCGAATCGCTCGACGAAGCGCAGGGCGCCGTGCGAGTCCGCACCGGAATGGAGCATTGCAGCGAGGAGTTCCTGCAGGGCACCTATCTGCCCGAACCCCTGCCGGCGGGCGACTACGTCGTGCTTGAGGTCAGCGATACCGGGTGCGGCATGGAGGCGGAGATCGTGGAAAAGATTTTCGATCCGTTCTACACCACCCGATTCGCCGGTCGGGGGCTGGGGCTCCCCGCCGTACTCGGCATCGTCCGCAGTCACAAGGGCGCGCTTCGGCTGGACACCGCGCCCGGCCGGGGAACGCGCGTCAGCCTCTATTTTCCCGTTCAGGCCACGTCGGCCAAGAGCCATTTCGCGCAGGGGGAAGTGCTTGGCGACTGGCACGGCCAAGGCACCGTGCTCCTGGCCGACGACGAGGAGACCGTGCGCTCCGTTGGCGCCATGATGCTGAAGCACGTCGGCCTCGATGTCGTCACGGCGGACGATGGGGAGGAGGCCCTCACGCGCGCCGACCAGCACGGCGACCGCCTTCAATGCATTATCCTCGATCACTCCATGCCCGGGATGAGCGGTGACGCCACCTGCGCGGAATTCAAACGCCGCTTTCCCGAAGTGCCCATCATCATCGCCAGCGGCTACATGCGCCAATCCATCGAGCACGAGTTCGAGCCCGGTCGTGTTGCGGCGTTTCTTCCAAAGCCCTTCGAGCTCTTCAATATCCAGGCGGTCATGCGCGATCTGCTCGATCCCGTCGCACGGAGCTGAGCCCGCGGGTCACGCGTCGGGCGTATGGAGCTTGGCCAGGAAGGCCGTAGCGCGCTCCTGCATCTCGATCGCAAGCTCGTCCACGCGCTTGCTGTAGAACCCGTGAAAGGCCAGTGCGGGAATCGCCACGCACAGACCCGCGATGGTGGTGACCAGCGCCTGAGATATGCCCGCCGCCAGAATCTGGGGATTGCCCAGGCCCTGAGCCGTTACGGCGTCGAATACCGTCACCATCCCGAGCACCGTACCCAGGAGACCGATCAGGGGGCTCACATTCGCGATGATTTCCAGCATGGTCAAGCCCCGTTCGAGGCGCGCCACGTGGGTGCGTCCCACGGCGTGCATTGTCTCCAGCAACTGGGCGTGGCTCAAGTGGCGCAACTGGATCAACTCCTCCGCGATACGCGCAAAGGCGCCCGGCGTACGCTGGCACACCGCAAGCGAGTGGGAGGGCGAACTCCCGTCCGGGTTGCCAAACTCATGGAGAATCCGGACGATCTCCGGCGAGATGACCTTGTCGCGGCGCAGCGCAAAGGCGCGTTCGAGGACCACCGTCAGGGCCGCCAGCGAGCCCAGGCCCAGCGGGATCATCGGCCAACCGCCCTGGCGGATCATTTCGAGAAAGTCAGACATGCTCAATCCTTGTGTTGTCATCGGCAAGCCGGTATTCCGCCGGCGGGTTTCTTTCACTATGGATTTCGACGGCTACAGGAAGCTGAAGGTCCATCGAATCTCAAGATTCTTGCCCCGGTAAATGTCGGGCACTTCAAAAGGGAACGGCCCGAAGGGGCCCGCGCGCTGCACCGCGTCCCGACACAACGCGCTGTAAAGTTTGTCATTGTCCGTGCCCACCACATTGACCGATACCAACTCGCCTTCCGCGTTGATGGCGCAATCGATGACGGCTTTCACCGGCGATGTGCCCGAATAGCGGGTATAGAGCATCTGGTTCCACTGTTGCTCGACCCGTTCCCGCACATGCTTCAAATACGGCGCGATCTCGCTCTGGATCGCGTCAAAATTCGTCTGGCCCTGTTTGCTGACGCCGCCACGCTCGCGGGTCTTGCCCTTTTCCGGGCGCTGGGCCGGCATCGGCTGTGCCTGCGCGATCTTGATGGGGCCCTCCGGCGCTTTCGGAGCGGGCGGCGTCTCCTCGGCTTCGGGAAGTTCCTCTTTCGCGGGCGTTTCGACCTCGCGTACCGGCTCCTTCGTCCTGGTCTCTTCCTTCTTCTCTGTCTCCTCCTTCGACTCCTGGGCGGGCGATGTCGTATCCGGCTCCGGCGGCGCGGGCGGCGCAACCGGCTGGGGCAGCGCGTCGAATTCGTCTTCCTCCAGCGCGGGCGCGGGTCGCTCGGCTTCCCGCAGGGCCAGATCCATCGCTTCGGCGTTTTCCACGGCGATATGTTCCGTGACCTGGGGCGGCGCTTCCGCCGGCGTCGCCACATCGACAAACTGCTGTGGCGGGGGAGACGGCTGCGCCTCGGGTTGCAGATCCAGGACGATTGGTTCTGGCGCGGCGGCGGGGATATACTCTCGGGGAGTGTAGGTTTGACGCAGCAGTCCAACCCCCGCTGCATGGATCAGCAAGGAGAAGACCGCCGCTATCTTGATGCGTGTGGAGTAGTTCATGGACCAGTCTGCCGGGTGTGCGCGCAGTATAGCAAAACACCCGACGGGCGTACACGCCCCCGCACAGCGGCGTGTCCCGGTTCCGTCAAAAATTTGCGTGCGGGCCTTGTCAGTCCGGTATCCATGGGCTATAATGGCAATCTTTGGCGGGGGTTTCGCAGTGGGATGAAGGAGAAGCGGATCGTATGCGACACGGCGCGAGCCTGATGGCTTCGTTGGAGGGGATGAGCCGACCGGCCTATCGCATTGCGACGGAACTGGCGGGGAACAGCCGCTCTGGACTTACCGTGCGGTTCCTTGCAAAAAAGCTCGAACTGCCGCCGGAAGAGGTCGAGTATCTACTCGATGTCCATGATCGCCTGTTTTTCACCGATCTGACCAAGGTGAAGATTGTGGCGGAGGGGCACAACGCCATTCGTCGTATCAGTGAAGGTTTGGAGTGCCGTGGCGATATCCCTTCGCTCATCGAGCGCATCAAAAGCTTTTCGCCCCACGAATTTCGACGTCTGGAAGAGCAGATCGGCCTTGAAGAGCCCTGTACCAAGCGCATGGCCGCCGAGGAAATCATCCAGCGATACTACGAAACCCCGGAGGCCGTGCTCACCTATGTGGCCACACGGGACTTTTCCGAATCCGCCCGCGAGATCTTCGATATCGTATGGCAATCCAAAGACGGCGTCATGCCGGTCTCCCAGTTGCAGGCCAGTCACGGCGGCACCGAGTACGAGATGGAGCAGGCCCTCGTCGAATTGTTTCAGGGTTTCGCCCTCTTTGAAATGTTTCGATTCGACGCGGAAGAACGCCTCGTCCGCGTCGTGGGGCTCCTGAATGAAGTGCGCGCCCACCGCAAAGTAGCAAGCGACAATGGCCAGAACCGGGCGCGCTTGAAGGCCCTCAAGGGCAAACCCGACCTCGTCGAAGCCCGGGAACTCCAATTCTCCGACGTTATTTGCAGGCTCGTGGCGGCCATCGCGGCCCGACCGGTTCGGCTGCGGGGCGATGGTGAGTTGTTTCGCGAAGATCGCCGGCGTCTCGCCGCGATCTGCTCGGAAGACGGCGAGCCTTCCCTCAATACCTGCCTCTGGGTTGCCGAGGGCGCCGCATGGCTTGGTCGGGCCGACAATGTGCTCCGCCCCGGAAACTTTGAGAACCTCATCAACCTCGATCGCGTCGGCCGCCACCAGTTGCTCTGCACCTGGGTGCTCGATCAGGGCGACGACGTGACGGCCCGGGTCTTGATGCGCGACTATCTCGACGAGATGAAGCCCGGTGCCTGGTATCCGCTCCGCGATTTTGTTCGTGCGGTCATGCAGTGGAACGAAGAAGAAGAGCAGCTCGTCCTTCGACAGAAAAACGGTCAGTGGCGGTATGTCAATCCCAACGTGACCGACCAGGCCCAGGGACGCCTTACCCGGGCGCTCGAAGAGACCTTCTTCTGGCTCGGGATGGTGGAAAAAGGCCTGCGCGACGGAGAAGAGTACTTTCGCGTGTCCGAGATCGGCGAGGCAATCCTCCGGCGCGAGATTCCGCCCGCGCTGGTCGCCCGCTATCCCAGGCGCAAAGGCGAATTTGTTGTTCAGCCCAATTTCGATATCGTGGTGCCCTCCGAAGAAATGGACCCGCTGCTCACCGTACCCCTCGACCAATTCTCCGAGCGCGCCAGCACCGGACAGGCCACCGTCTACAATGTCAGCCGGGAATCCTTCACCCAGGCCGTTCAGGATGGGCACGACGCGGCGGCATTTGTGGATTTCCTTCTCGCCCACAATCGCGGAGGAAGCCTCCCGGCCAATGTCATGACCACCCTCGAGGACTGGCGAGGCGCAATGAAGAAGGTGCGCCTGCGCACCGTCGAGATAATCGAGTCCGATGATCCGCTGGTCATGGCCGACCTCATGCACCGTCGAAAATTTCAGAAGTACATCACCCCCATCGATGCGCGCCAGGTCGTGCGATTCGCGGAGCTCTCCCGAGATGAAATGGCCCGCGCCCTCGAAAAAGAGGGCTTCATCGTCGAGTAGGCTCCGAGCCCCGCATCGCCTTGTTTTGTCGCCGGTCTCTTTGACACAATCAGCCCTTGTCTCCGGCGTGCAGCCACCCGAGTAAGAGGATTCTGGTCCTTGTCCGACCCTTCCCAGTTCATAGTATGGCCCCTGGCCGACGGGCGCATCATGGCCATCGCCATCGGCGTTGGTCTGGCCATCCTGGCGCTCGCCGTGCTCATCGAAGTGCGCCGCCGCCGGCATGAGCGCAAGTTGATGCGCGAAGCGGAATTGCGTCAGATTCGCGATCTCTTTGACGAGCGTGAAGTGCGCGGCGATGACCGGAGTCTCCTTCTGGCCATCATCAACCAGTATGAGCCGGAACATCCCGCGCGCGTTGTCTCGCGACGGCTCGTCTTTGACCAATGCATGGCGCGCTATTTTCAGGCCCTGCGCGCCACCGAGGGCGCCGAGACCATCGCCCAGCGGGGTGCCCAGTTGAGGGACGTGCGGAGCCGCCTCGGCCTCGACTACGTGCCGATCGGGCGGCGAATCCACTCGACCCGGGAACTCTACGACGGCCAGATCCTGTGGGGGTCGCCCGCCTCCGGTCTGGAGCCCCGCTGGTTCCACTTCAAGACGGTCAAGGTCGACGAAGCCTTTTTCTATCTCGCGGCTATCGGAAAAGACGGAACGCCCGAGTTCGGGCCGGGAGAGGCCATCAAGTTTCGGATGTGGCGCGAAGACGATGCGCGCTATCTCTTTGAAACAAGCGTGTATCAGGTGGAGCAAGAGCCACGGGTCTGGCGCGTCAATCATGCCGACACCCTGACCAGAAACCAGGCCCGCGCGCACTACCGGATCCGATTCGACGCGACCGTGCGGGTCGGCATTCTCAATGGCACTCCCGACGAGCAACCGGTCAGCCTCGAAGCCAACGAGGCCGTGACCCAGATCTATGGTCGTATTACCAGTCTCAGCGGCGGCGGCATGGCCGTGCATTTCCAACAGCCCGTACCCAAACAAGTCCTGATGCGGGTACCCTTTGAGCTCCCCGATTCCGCTCGTCCCATTGTGGCCTTCGTACGGCCGACCGGTGCTCAGAATGTGGGCGGCGGACGCTCCATCGTGCGCGGTCGATTCGTCGCCATGGATGATGAGACGCGCGACGCCATCACCCGCTATATTTTTCTCAAACAGAAACAGAGCGCCAGCGAAGATTCCTATTCGCTGTAGCGCGGTGTGCAGGGTTCTTATTCATGACGTTAATCACCAATGCGGAGCGCGCCCTGGTCCGGAACTGGCGCGCCATTTTTCTCTATATCCTGTTGTGTGTGGCCGTGGTGGCCCTGTACCGCTTCGCCAGCAACGAATTCGATCGCCTCCTCACCGGCGGGGCCCTTCTCACCCCGGATCAGCTCGCCGAAATCAAGCCCAAGCCCGCCTGGTACATCGCGTCCCATCTGGTCGCGGACATCGCGCTGGCCTGCCTGATATCGCTCTTGCAGGCCTGCGCCTACGCCCGACTCGGCGCCGACATCGACCGGCCCCTCTGGAAGTGCCTCAGCGACCGAGAGGCCATCGCCCGTTATGCCGTGATCTGGATCATGCTCAATCTGTTCTACTTCACCCTGATGCAGCTTCAAAGCAGCATGTTCGATCAGGGACAGGTCGCCATGGCCACCTTGCTCAGCTTCTTCGCCCTCGCCTGGAATCTGATTTACGTTCCCATAGGCGTATGCCTCATGCATCACGGCGGGCTCAAAGAATTGCGCCTTGCCGAGGCGCTCATGCCCATGCTCCATTTTCTGCCCCGCACGCTCCTCGTCGCGGGACTGGGTTTTCTACAGCTTATTTTGTTCGAATTGATCCTGAGCAGCGTGCCCGAAGCCATGCGGGGCCTGCCCTGGATAATAGCGCCGGTCAACATCCCCATCATTTATCTCGAATGCCTCGGCGTCGCCATCATGTGGAGCACCTGCGCCGAGTACCGCGCCGTCGCCGCCGCCCATCAGGATGATGACGATTTCGACTTCTGAACCGCCCTCCTGATCGGAAACACCCCTCGTTGGACAAAAAAAGAGCGCCGGGCCCGAAGGCCCGGCGCAATGGGTGACTACGGCGTGGGGGCTTATTCGCCGATCGGATCGCTGGACGCGTCGGCATCGGCGCCGTCGGCGTAACGAATCACGCCACTGGAGTCGGTAAAGAAGCCCTTGCCGCCCGTGGTGCCGTACACGGCCGCATTCGCGTTCGCCGTGAAATTGTTCGCGTCGCCGCCAAGGACAAAGTTGTAGCCGCTCTTCGTCGCGCCCCAGTTCCCGTCCAGGAAGGCCGGGGTGGCGCCCGTCAGGTCGGCAAAGTCCGCGGTGTATTCATAGTTCGCCGCATGATAGGCCACTTCCGAGCCCACGATGGTGCGCAGGTTGCCGATCGCGCTGGATTCATTCGACTGCATCCGTGAACGGAGCAGGTTCGGAATCGCGATGGCCGCGATGATGGCAATAATGGCGACAACGATCATCAATTCAATCAATGTGAAACCCTGGTTCAGTTTTTTCATGGCGTACTCTCCTCTGTTGTGGGGGTGTATTCGACGTTAGCCGTACTATGGTGGTCCGCTCGGGCCATCATCAATTTACTTTCAACTGACGCTTTAACAAAGGCAATTGGCGTGCCAGCGGACGAACTCAGGCTTTCGATTGAGTTAAGTTGTTGTTGTAAATGGGGTTGCGGATGTTTTGGTTTCGGAGCCGGGCGGAGCTCTTTCTGCGGCGAAGACTCAGGAGCGGCATCTCGTTACAATTTGCGTCCCTGGAGTAACGAAATTTTGACTGTACTCACCCAAAACAACGCGCCCCCTCGTCTCCTGGTCCATTCGCAGCGTGCCCTCAGGCGTCCGCACATGTTAATATGTTACAAAATTTTTAAAAGTGTGTTTTAGTCCCCGCGTCGTCGCCTTATCCCGATGGCGCGCCCCGCCGATTCGGAGTAGCTCATGACGGAATTGGGTTTCATCAAGAAGTTCCTTGAAGATAACATGGCCTATGCGCGCGACAAGTTTGCCGCACGGGACGCCATCACCGTTACCTCAAAAAAAGATGCCAATGACCTGCTCACCGAAGTGGATCTGACCCTGCAGAAGCGCGCCATCGACCAGATTCGGCGCATCTTCCCTGGCGATGAGATCGTGGCGGAAGAGGGAGAGTATGCCCGGGGCCCGGAAGATCCCGAGGCCCGTTGCTGGGTTATGGATCCGATCGACGGCACCAACAACTTCGTTCGGGGACTCTTTCCCGTCTACGCCATCTCCATTGCCTTCGCCATCCACGGGCGCGCCGTGGCGGCGGGCATTGCGCTGCCCGGACTGAATACGATCTTTACGGCGGAGCAGGGGGCCGGCGCCTACCACGGCAAGCGGCGCCTCGTCGTCTCCGAAGTCCAGACGCTCGCCGACGCCAAAGTGGATCTGGATTTTGGCGGTATGGAAGATCGCGACGCCTGGCTCGAACGGGGCCAGGAAATTATCCGCCACTCGGGCCAGTTGCGCGGCTACGGGTCCGCCGTCTCCGCCATCAGCCAGATTGCCTCGGCCGATCTCGATGCCTTTCTTCACATGACGCTCAACCCGTGGGACTACGCCGCCGCCCAACTCATTGTGGAAGAAGCGGGCGGCATGGCCTCCCGGCTCGATGGCAAGCCCCTGCACCTTTTTGATGGTAAGCTGGGCGTTCTCATCACCAATGGAGCAATCCACAAGGAAATGCTGCGCCTCATCCGAAAGTAGGGGGCGTGGATGAGTTGAATCGCCTGGACGTTGCGGGGTACTCATCTCGCCACGATTAGCCAGCAGCGTGGGCGCCGGCCTCGGTGAAAACGACCGACACGGGGCGATCATGCGCTTCCACGGGAAAGTCCACGCCAAACAACGCCTCCGGCGCCAGGGCAACCGCCTTGCCCGCAAAGGTTTCCAGGAAGCGGTCGTAATAGCCGCCGCCGAAGCCGATCCGGTGCCCATCCCGCCGAAAGCAGACGCCGGGCACCACGCATAGTCCGTCAGCGGGTTCCACCCACGAGAGCGCAGCCGATCGCGGTTCCAGGATGCCGAGCGGGGTCATTTCCAGGTCCGCCAGACGCTCCAATTGCGACCAGCGCATCACGCCGCCGGGCCGCGTGACCGGCACCAGAACGGACTTTCCCATCGCGATGGCTTCGCCGATGAGCGGACGTGTATCCAGTTCACCGCCTTTGCTCCCCACATACGTCAATATTGCGTCGGCCTGCGAAAGGAGTGGGGAGGTCAACAGCCGCGCGATGGACTTGGAAGCAATTGCGTCCCGATCGGACTCGGGGATCGCGGCGCGGCGGCGCAAGGCCCAGACGCGGGCTTCGGCTTTGTTCTGAAAGGTTGGTGGATGCATCGTCCCATTGTCTTTTGCGCCGCGCGGGGATTGCAAGACCGAATGGCCGCAGGGCCAGGGTCCGGCACGGTACGGGTGCAAAAACTTCCCCAGGCGCGGCAAGATGTGCCGTTCGCCCGCGTTCCTTCTCTCGATTTTCCTTTGTTTTCGCCTTCTTTCTCCTTGGCACAAGTCTTGCCTTGTACAGGCATCGGTTTGAGTCCCATTGAATCGATTCCAAGAGTGGTTGGCCTGGCGCCTTACGGTCTGTTACCCATTGGCAGCCGGATCCGTCGCGGGATATGTGCCCAGGCCAACTCGAACGCATCACCCCCCACGGGGTGTTTCGATAGCACGAACAGGAGAGCGAGGCAATGATTTCCGGCCTGTATACAGCGGCAAGCGGCATGATCGCCGTCGAGCAGCGGCAGGATATCGTGGCCAACAATCTGGCCAACGCGGCGACCCCCGGGTACAAACGATTGCAGCCCGTGCAGCTCGGCTTCTACGAAGTACTCTCGCCAAAAATGATTAGCCCCTTTCACTTCAACCGCGAAGCCGCACCGGCCGGCGGCGTGAAAGGCGTGGAGACCTTCACCAATCTTGCCCCGGGCTCCCTGCGGATCACGGAGGATCCGCTCAGCCTGGCGGTCACCGGGCCCGGCTATGTGGTGGTCAACACCCCCCAGGGCGAGCGCTATACACGGGACGGACACTTCACCATGGACGCCCAGGGCGAACTCGCCACCGCCGAGGGCTACAAGGTCCTCGGCGCAACCGGCGCCCCCATCGCCGTGTCCGGCGCCAAGATCACCATTGACCAGGACGGTACCGTCCGGGTGGACGGGGCGGACTCTGGACAGATTCAAATCGTTGAATTCCAGGACCCCACCCGACTGGAGCGGGAGGGCGACAATCTGTATCGGGCCAGCGACGAAGTTCTCCAGCAGAGCGGCGCGGCCACGGAAACGGCTCTGGTTCAAGGGGCCCTTGAGATGTCCAACGTCCAGCTTCCCGTTGAAATGACGAGCATGATGCTGGGTCTCCGCGCCTATGAGGCCAATCAGAAAGTTATTCAAGCCATAGACGGCGCGACCAGCCGTCTGATCGATCAGGTGGCCGCGCAGTAATCGCGCGCCCCCGGGGCCTTTGAGGAGAAGACCATGATACGTTCACTGTTCACCGCATCCACCGGCATGATTGCCCAGCAGATGAACATCGACACCATCGCCCACAACCTGGCGAACGTGAACACCACCGGTTTCAAGAAGAGCCGCGTGAACTTCCAGGACCTTCTCTACGAGACCATCAAGCCCGCCGGAACCCAGACCGCCAACGGCACCACCATCCCCGAGGGCATCCAGATTGGCCATGGCGTGCGGCCTTCGTCCATCGCCAAGCTCCACACCCAGGGCGGCTCCATTCAGACCGGCAATCCCTTTGACCTTGCCATCGAGGGTGAAGGATTTTTCCAGATTACCCTGCCCGACGGCACAACGGGCTACACCCGTGACGGCGCCTTCAAGGTAAACGCCGAAGGTCAGGTGCTCACCGCGGACGGTTATCTGCTTGCGGACAACATCGTTATTCCCGACGACGCCGAAGTGGTAAACATCGGCCCCGATGGCACCGTTTCCGTCATCCAACCCGGCAACGTAACCACCCAGGTGGGCAACATCGAACTCGTTCGCTTCCCGAATCCCGCGGGCCTCGATGCCCGATTGGGCCGCAACCTGCTCATGGAAAACGATGCTTCCGGCCCGCCCACACCGGCCACGCCCGGTCTTGAAGGTCTGGGCACACTCACTCAGGGCTTCCTCGAAAACTCCAATGTGCAGGTGGTGGAAGAAATCCTTCAGATGATCATTGCGCAGCGGGCCTATGAAGCCAATTCCAAGGTAATCCAGACCGCCGACGAAATGCTTCAGACCGCCAACAACGTACGGCGTTAACCGTAACCACGGGTGAGCCACCATGAACCAGCGAAGCAACTTGAGAAGAGCCCTCGGCGCGGCGTTGTGCCTGCTCTTCGCCGTGATCGCGCCCGCGGATGAAGCGAGCACCGTAAAGATAAAGGACGAAGTTCTCGTGAAAGGCCCCAAGGTCTACCTGAGCGATCTAGTGGAGGTGAAGGAGCCGGAACTCATGGAGCGTCTGGCGACCATCGAGGTTTCGGGCGCCGCGGTGCCCGGCGCGTCCAAGCAGTTGACCGCCAGCCTTGTTGAAGCGCGCCTGGAGCATGCGGGCGTCGATTTGGGCGAACTGGACCCTGATCGTCCTTCACAAATTCGCGCTACGACCCTGTCGATCGAACTGACGCCGGAGGCCATGGCGGCCTCCCTGCGGGAGTACATTGAACTGGAAATGCCGTGGGACCCGGAGGTCACCGAGATCGACGTGCCTCTGCCCCGTCAGAACCTCATGACGCCGGAAGGGGAAATGACCATCGAGTGGCGCGCCAGTCCCCAGTACAAATTCGTGGGTCCGGCCAACTTTCGCGGAAACGTTCTGATCGATGGGGCGCTCTACAGGACCGTTGTCCTGCGCGCATCGATCGATACCTACCAGGAAATCGTCGTGGCCGCGGCCGACATTCCCCGGGGGCGTCCCGTATCGGCAAGCCAGCTTGTCATGCAGACCGTCTCTCTCGCCACGGCGCCGGATGGGGCAGTGACGGACATGTCGGAGGTGGAAGGCCTCGTTGCGCGCAAGACCATTTTTCCCGGGCAGCCGGTGACCACCCGCGTGGTGGAGTTGCGCCGCCTGATCAAGCGCAATCAGATGGTGCCGGTGGAACTGAGCACCTCGGTCATCAAGATTCAGCATCAGGCGAAAGCCATGATGGACGGGAAAGAAGGCGATGTCATCGTGTGCGCCAATCCCGTAACCAAGGAAGAATTCCAGGGCGTGGTGCGCGCGGATGGGGTAGTGGAGGTACGATGAAGCACACAAACAAATTCTTGACGGCCGTGGTGCTCGCGGCGTTGGCCTCCGGCGCGCCGGCGGATTCCCTTTTCTCCCAGCAAACCGCCAAGGACGCCACCACGGTGTCCGAGAAGCTGGATCGCTTTGAAGTGGGCGACATCGTCACCGTGATCGTCCGCGAAACCCTGAATGCCACGACCAGCGCCGGCACCAACACGAAGAAAGAAAGCGACGTCAAGGCGGATGCCGCCGCCGCCGCGAACCCCTTCCTCGTGGCCGAGCAGCCCGACGGCAACAACATTCTCAATCCGGGCGAACTTCCCAACTGGGACATTCAGTCGGAAAATGAAACCAAGAACACGGGCGATACCCGACGCCGCAACACACTGACAACCTCCATCACGTGTACGGTCGTGGAAGTATTTCCCAATGGCAACCTGAAGATATCGGGTGATAAGCAAGTTACGGTGAATCGCGACGACTCCATCGTCACGGTCAGCGGCATTATCCGATCCAAGGATATCACGGCGCAGAATACGATCCAGTCGACCCAGGTCGCCGATGCCAGCGTGCTCGTCAAAGGCAAAGGGCCCCTGTGGAACAACCAGCGCCGTGGGTTGGTAACACGGGTGCTCGACTGGTTCTCGCCGTTCTAATGCCGGTTAGATTGGGTATGCGGAAGGATTGTCCCCGTCGAAGTCCCCAGGGGAAGACCTGTCGCGGATGTGGGAGCATGCAGAGAATGAAACTGAGAATCTATACAGCCCTCCTGACACTCGTCATTGGCGCCAACACCCACGCCGCCATGGCCATTCGCGACCTTTGCGACGTTCAGGGCGCGCGTGACAACACGCTCAGCGGCGTCGGCATCGTTGTGGGCCTGCGCGGTACGGGCGACAGCGCGGAAGCGGCTACGCTCGCCCAGAAGAACGTCCTCGACCGACTCGGTCTCGATATTCAGGATCTGGACACGCTGAGTTCGAAGAACGTGGCCATCTGCACGGTTACCGCCACCCTGCCGCCCTTTTCCAAGGAGGGCACCACCATCGACGTAACCGTACAGTCGATCTATGACGCCAAGACGATCGAAGGCGGCCAGCTACTCGAAACCTATCTGCGCGGACCTTCCGGCGACACGGTGTACGCCGTGGCCAGCGGCCCGGTTTCGGTGGGCGGGTTTGACTCGGACGTTTCCTCGGGCACCTCGGTACGCAAGAACCACGGCACCGTCGGGCGCATTCCGGGCGGGGGCCTGGTGGAAACGGAAGTGCCCGCATCCATCACGGACGGCGAGCGCCTTACGCTCCTGGTGAAGAACCCCAGCTTTGAAGCGGCGGACGGGATCCGCGAACAGATTAATCTACTCTACGGCGAGGGCACGGCCGATGCCCTGTCCGGCGGCGCGGTGCGGGTCAAGATTCCCCTGGAGAAGCAGGGCGACCTCATCGCCTTCATTGCCGAGCTCAACAAACTGAAGGTGGACGTTGAGCAGCCCGCCGTGGTTATCATCAATGAGCGGACCGGCACCATCGTCGTTGGCGGCGATGTCATGATCAAGCCCTGTCAGGTCGCCCACGGCAGCTTGACAGTAAAGATTGCCACGACCGCGACACCCGTGCCCGCACTGCCCTTTACGGATGCGGAGCCGATTGTGGTGGAGAATGCGGACGTGGAAGTCGAGGAACCGGAAGTTTACCTCGCACCAGTTCAAGGCACTTCGGCCGCCGAAGTGGCCCAGGCCCTCAACGCGTTGCGTCTCACGCCGAGGGACATGATCGCCATCTTCGATGCCATCCACAAGGCGGGCGCTCTCGAAGCCGCGCTGGAAATCCGCTGATGTTGTACGTCAATCCCCAGAGTCAGTCGGGTTTCAAGGCCATGGAGCTGACGCCCGGTGCCAAAGGCCGCGAGGCGGAAGCCCTCAAGCAGTACGAACAACTCTTCCTCTTTCAGATGCTCAAGGAGATGCGTAAGACCGTCCCCGACTATGGTTTCTTTGACAGCGGTGCGCAGAAGGCCTACTTCGAAGAAATGATGGATGACTTCGTGGCGGGGGAAATGGCCGCGTCCGGGCAACTTGGCGTTGCCGAGCAGATGGCGAAGCAGTTGCACGCGTCGGCGGGCGATTTGACGAAGCCCGACAGAGCCCTGGACGCCTGGGGCATTTCCCTGGTTCGGGAACGCAAGGGCATTGCCGTGCCCGACGAGGCGACGGGCCTGCCGGTGCCCCAGGTCGGAGGCGGGGTGAAGCTTAATCCGACGCACCCCGCGGGGATTTCCCTCGCGCGCGCCCACGAAAGTTATCGAAGCAATCAATAAAGTGCGCCGGCCCCTCTGGGGGGCGGCGGCAGTGACCAGTGAAGCTTTCGGCGATGCTGCCGATAAAACAGATATCCAGGCCGGAGCGTCTGGAAGGATTTTGGAGGTTGCCATGAACCTGTTAAGCGGTATTGGCGCGGCCAGCGCGTTGATCAAGAATGCGTCGGACCTGGTTCAGGCCGTCAAGCAGCCCAGAGTGACCGACGAGGCCTTTTCGGAGATTCTGAAGGCCCAGATCGAGGCTTCATCCAGTCCGGAAGCCCGAAAGGCCCGTGCGGAAGAAGAAACGGCGCGCTTCATGCACCAGCGCGATGTAGACGGGGACGGCAGCCTCCGACTCTCGGAGAGCGGCATGGAGCGGAGCGTCTTTGAACGTCTCGACGCCAATCGCGACGGGATGCTCACCAGCGAAGAATACAAGAAGGCCCTGCTCGGGCAGACGGGAGCGGCGTCGTGATGAATACCCGGGACATGTCGATAGAAGATCTTCTTGATCATCTCTGCGAACATTTCGACGACGAACTGGAGCGCCAGCAGAACGTGCTGGCGGTCTGCCGCGCCATGGGCCAGGGTGCCCGGGCGCAGGATCACGAGTATCTGGAGGCCAAGACCGCCGCGCTCCACGTGTTGCTTCGCCAGGCCATCGCCGCCGAGCAGGTGCGGCTGGCCCTCGTTCGTGCGGTCGTCGACCACTACGCCCTGCCCGCCGACGCCCAGACGTTGAGTGGCCTCATCGCGGCGGTTCCGGAGCCCTGGCGCCAGCGGATGCAGGAATTTCAGGTGCTGATGCGCGCCACCCTGGAAACCACGCGCCGCCTGGTTCGCGAGAACAACCGGGTGTTGCGCCGCTCGCTCTATGTGGTGAACCAGACCCTGGCCGCCATGGCCCTGTGCGAACCCGGTGCGGGCGGTGCCTACGACGGTACGGGCGGTGAAATTGTTCGCGTGCACTCCGTGCCCGCGATGGTAGACCAGAGAGGATAAAGCCCCGATCATGGGTGCAGTTCGAACGACACAGCGGTTGCTCATTGACCGCGTACTGAGCAATCTCAACCTTCAGCAACGCAGAATTCTTGCCCTGCAGGAGCAGCTCGCCACGGGCCAGATTGTCAACCGGCCGAGTGATGACACGCTGGCCACGCGACGCGCCATCAGTGCGCGGACGGAGGTGACGAAGAATGAGCAGTATATCACCAACATCAGCAATCTCGGGCCGGGGCTCCGCGAGACAGAGACGTCGTTGACAACGATGGTCGATATTGTACAACGGGCGCGGGAACTCACGTTGCAGGGCGCCAATGGCACGAACGATCAACTCCAACTCGACCAGCTTGCGATAGAAATCAACCAACTTCTGGAGGGTAGTCTGGTCGAGGCCAATCAAGAGAACAATGGCCGCTACATTTTTGGCGGCACCGTCACGCAGACCGAACCCTTTACCGCCGCGCGCGATCTCAACCAGCGCGTTACGTCGGTGACCTACATCGGCAACGATGAGACCTTCAAGGTGGAGATTCAGGACGGTATCCAAGTAGATGCCAACGAACCCGGTAGCCGAGTTTTTACCGCCGCAGGGGTCAGTGGCGCCGACATCTTCCAGACGCTGCTGGACATTCGGGACAATCTCGAAGCGGGAAACACAGGGGCGCTTCAGACACGACTCGGTGAATTGAGCAGCGCGCAAGACCAACTGCTCATCTCTGTGGCCCGCGTCGGTTCCATCCAGAACCGCATCGAGCAGGTAGACAGTAATCTCCAGGACATCAACCTGCAGTTGCTCGACGTGGTCTCCGATAATATCGACGCCGACTACGCCCAGACCATCGTGGAGCTGAATGCCCAGTCCAATGCGTTGGAGGCCTCCCTCAACGCCGGCGCCCGAGTTATTCAGCCGAGCCTCCTCAATTTTCTTTCATAGCGCTCTCAAGGCGACGATTCATAAAACATGCCCGGACGAACACCGTCCGGGCATCTTTACTATTCTCGCGACGATTCTCAGGCCGCGGCTTCGATGTGCAGTCGGATCACCACGTTCTCGCGGATCGCGTCATCCACCTTGCCGGGATATTTGATGCCAAAATCCATGCGGTTGATATCGAACTCCGCATGGGCCGTCACCTTGCCGTCCGCCAGGCTCAGCATCGCGGGAAAGGTGATGGATTTGGTCACGCCGTGGAGCGTGAAATCACCCGTGACGTTGTACTTGTCCCCGTTGGCCGCGATCGCCGTCGAGACGAACTTCGCTTCGGGGAACTTGTCCACCTCGAAGAAATCCGCGCTCAGCAGGTGTTTCGTGAGGCCGTCGCTGTCGGAAAAGGTGGACTTCATGTCGATGGTCGCGGTGATCGAGGCTTTGGTGAGGTCTTCACCGGGCACGGTGACCGAACCTGTGAACGTCGTGAAGCCGCCCTTGTGAGAGCCCGTCACTTTGGACCCTTCAAACTCGATCTTAGTGGCCGGAGTAAAGTTGTACGCCGTGCCTTCGGCGGGAGCGGCGGGCGCCGCCGCGGATGTGGTGCTTTCCGCCACTTGGGCGTCGGGTGTGTTTTCCGAAGGGTCGGCACAGCCGGTCAGGGTCAGAGGCACAAGTGCTAAGGCCGCGAGCGCCAGACAGGAAACATGCTTCATGGGGTCATTCTCCTTGATGGGTTGACGTGTGCCGCGCAGGCCGATGCCCCGGCGGCAGCTTTCAGGCAAAACAATGGGCAACCCGCCCCTATTCCGGAAGAGAATAGACTCACTTTGGGCTGCACTCCACTGTATTCAGATGGAGGGTGCGTTCAAGTCACGGTGCCGGGGTGCCGGGCGCATAGGTGCCCGCACTTAATTCCCCGTAGAGTTCCGGGCGGCGATCGCGCAGATGGTTGTCGTCTTTTGCCTCAGAAAGATCGATGGTGGTAAT
Source organism: Candidatus Hydrogenedentota bacterium (assembly GCA_016791475.1). Lineage (NCBI taxonomy): Bacteria > Pseudomonadati > Candidatus Hydrogenedentota > Candidatus Hydrogenedentota bacterium. The sequence continues at coordinate 24,006 of JAEUWI010000022.1, read as the reverse complement.
GCTGTAGCCGGGCTCTTCGCTGTCCACCTGCAGTACGGTCTCGCCTTTCGGGTTGATCAGGAGGCTTTGTTGCGGATGGGTGAAGGCGATGAAGCACTGGTTCTCCCAGGCCCGCACCTGCATGACTTTCAGGTTCATTTCGCCGTGCATGCCATAGGTCGGATTCAATATCAGTCGCGCCCCCTGGATCCGCAGGGTACGCACCGTCTCAGGCCAGCGGCGGTCCGCACAGATCATCATGCCGAGTTTGCCCCACTCGCTGTCCCACACGGGCAGCCCCATGCCGAGGTCGTACTGCACGTCGTGGGTCTGGATGTGGGTCTTGTGATAAACGCCCACCAGCGCGCCATCCCGGTTCCAGAGCCCCGAGGTGTTGAAGAGCTTGCCGTCTTCGAGCGAACTGAAGCCGAAGCAAATCCACATCTGGTACTGTTTCGCCAGTTCCGCCACCTTGTCGAGATAGGGACTGCCCTGAAGGGGCTGGGCCACGCTCATCAACTTCTCACGCGTTGAAATCTTGTCCGGCGCGGCATAGCCGTCCAGCCAGCACTCGGGCGTAATGAATATATCGGGACGCTCCGCGCCCGCCGCAGTGGCCTGAGTTACAAACGTAGCCAGATTGGCGTCGATATCCCACTTCACTGGAACACCGCGCATCTGCGCGACTGCGACCTTGTCTTTGAAGTCGGCAGAATTGGATTCCGCGCCTGCGGCGGCCAACGCAACAATGGGGACGAGGAAGAGGACGGCAGTTACGACTCGCATCAGGGATTCCTCCAACGTCGGTTTGGCCTTGATCGTGATCCGATATTCTTTTCGCGCCGTGATTGGAGACGCATGACAAAGTACAGGGACGGCAGAAACGCCAGGGGCAACAGTATATCACGGTGATTATACCGCTGGCTGCTTTCCCTGTCGTCACTGACGTCCCCGTAGGTATCGTTCGGTTCTCATTACTTCTGCGCAAAGGTCTCCACGCCCGAGATGCCGCTGCCATTAAACAGGGCGAAGACTTTGCCTTCTTTATCCACTACAACCTCCGCCTCGGAGTGCTCCGGCGTGGAGTAGGCCCAGCCGCAGATGAAGTCGCCGTTGTTGTTGTACTTCTTGATACTGTAGTAATGCCCGCCCGCCGCCTGAATCGAACCGTCATACCCGCCCTTGTTGCGCACCGACAGGTAAGCGTTGCCCCACTGGTCGCCCGCGACGCTGTGGAAGTAAACCGCGCCGTCCGGCGGATCACCGTGGGCAAACTCCGTTACAAAATCGCCGTAGCCATTAAACTTCTGGGTGGGACCATAGTAGCCCGTAACGAACACGTCGCCGCTGCGATCCACAAAGAGACCGTGAGGCGCGTTGAATTCTCCGGGAAGGATCCCCTCTTTGCCCCAGTCGCGCAGCGACTTGCCGAACTGGTCATAGACGTTGACCCGCATATTGTCCACGTCCACCACGAAGAGATTGCGCGCCCGATCAAAGCCCATGCCGTGGGCGCGAAGGAGCATCCCGGGAAGGCGGCCCTTTTCGCCGAAGATCTGGAGAAACTTCCCCTCGTGGGTGAAGACCTGGATTCGCGGCCGATCGCCCTTGCTGTCGGTTACGAAGATGCGTCCTTCCACATCGCTCTGCACTTCACGCGGTTCGCTGACCTGGCCGGGCTCGCGCCCCGAGCCCTGGTTCACAAAGCCCAGGTGCTGGCCTTCGCGGGAATAGCGATGGACCTGGTTGGCCTTCTGATCGGCGATAAGCACGTTGCCGTCCTTGTCCATGCCGATACCGTGGGGCTGGACCAGGTGGCTGCCCGCTTCGCCATGCTTCTCCGACCAGATGTGAATCGACTTATACTCGATGGGGGCCGCGCCAATGATCACTGTCGAGAACAGATAGTCGTTGGCCGAGTTGGGGGAATGGGCCACAACGTTAATCTCGCGGGGCGAAGGCATCGTCGCCGGCGCGGTGTAAAGTCCTTCCGCATCGATGGTGCCCACCGTGGCATCGCCACCCGGAATGTCATTTACTGACCACGTCACGCCCTCGGCCGGTTCCGCCGCCATAAGCCGCGTGGTCTTCATGACCACCTTGAACTTTTGTTGCGCGCCAGGCTCCAGATGAATCAGCGTGGGGTGGATGGTCGCCCGGCGATATCGCGGATCGGAACTGTTCAGCGCGCTGTCGCTTACGCTGTCCGTGTAGGGGCCGTCGGCGCGGACCAGGGGCGCCATCAAGGTCATGACAAGCACGGGGGCCGCAAGGAATAATCTACAAATGCGCATACTGCTCATAATGCTCTCTCCTATTATTGCTGGTTGCGTCCCCGAAAGCATACGCCGACACGCCCCCAGAGTCAATCAACACACCACCCTGGTTTCCCGCTCACCCTCGTGGTTCAGGGAGCCGCCACGCCTTTCCACGCAAGCACCTGCCCATCGGCCCGCATGCGCTCCTGAAGCCGGTGCACGTCGACTTCCTGAAGTGCGACGCCATCGTCGATCGCCATGGCGGCCGCCGTCGTAGCGGACTGGCCCAGGATCATGAACACGGGCTCCATGCGGATCGAACCGTAGGCGATGTGCGAGGCAGCGAGGCACACGGGGACAAGCAAATTGGCGCAGTCCTTTTTGCGCGGCACAATCGAACGATACGAAATTGGATAGGGCTCAAATCCGCCCACTTCCACGTCTCCTTCGTTGACTACGCGCCCGTCTTTCACATAGCGTTGCATGTGGTGCGAGTCCATGGTGTAGGCGGCCAGGCTTACCGCGTCGTCCACCGTGCGCACCCCGGTGCAGTTGTGTTCGGTCATAACATAGTCCGAGATCATCCGGCGCGCTTCGCGGATATAGAGTTGATGGGGCCATCCGCCGTTGTCCGTAAACTCATCTTTTGGCAATCCCCACTGCTGCATTTCATCGTGAACCGCCTTCGGCACCCGCGGATCATTGGCGAGGAACCACATCAGGCCCTGCTGGTAATCCTTGTGCGCCTGGATGATACGGTCCCGCGTGGCATAGTCGCCGTCGGGGTAGTCGTAGTTTCCGCCAATGAAATCCGTCGCAAAAGCGCCCTTGTTATTCGTGTCCGTCTTCGCGTTGGGCATATCCTTGGACAATTTCATCACGGTCCAGTGGCCGGCGTTCAGATAGCGCAGCAGCAGCTCGTAATCATCCCCACGATAGTTCGCGGGCTTCGGGAAGGGCATGCGGTTCTCGGGGTTGTTCGTAAGGCACATGCGGAAGCAGTAGGCCTGCACCCGGTGATCGCCGCTGCCTTCCTCGCCGGGGCCCTCGGCCTGAATATGGGGGAGGAGTCCGCTGGAAGGATCGCCGGGAACGATGTACGGGTCGATAGGCACTTCAAACTGATGATAAATGGCCTGCTTCGTCTGCACGCCGTTCAAGGTCTCGCCGTAGGTCGCATTGGACTCCCGGCCCACGTGATAAGGCACGCCCGCCTTCGCCATCAAATCGCCTTCGTAGGTCGCATCGATGAAGACCTTGCCCCGGTACGTCTTGCCGCTTTCCATGCGTATGGACTTGATTGCGCCTTTCCTTTTCTTGACGCCATTTTTCAGGTCCAGTCGTTCGCCCCGTACTACGGGCACCTTCGCCTCGGCGATCATCGCCTCGAAAGTCGCCTCCGCCACGTGGGGCTCAAAGGTCCAGTTCTCCTCGTTTCCATAGTGCTTGCCCAGACGCTTGTAGAACTCACGGGAAATGCCCCCGATCGCCGCTTTGTTGCCGATGTCCGTCGCGCCCAGCCCGCCAGAACTCAAACCGCCCAGGTGCTGGCCCGGTTCGATGATGATCGCCGTTTTGCCCATGCGCGACGCCTGGACCGCCGCCGCGACGCCCCCGGAGGTGCCCCCGTAAATTACGATGTCGTAAACCGGTTCCGCAGAGGCGATCACGGCAGACAGGATGGTCAGACAGAGGGCGGCGGCGCGAATCAACATCATCTCGGAGTACCTTTCAGTTTTCGAATGGCGGCGTTCACTTCTTTGTCCAGGGCCTGGAGAAAGCGCGAGCGATCCTGCGGTCCAAAAGGTGCGGGACCGCCCGTCATGATACCGGCATCGCGCAGGTTGGAGGAAATCTCGCGGCCGACCAGCGCGCCGCCGATGGATTCGACTGTGAAAGGCTTGCCCTTATGCCCCAGTACCCGCGCGCCCTTCTTCAGGCAGCGATCCGCGAGAGGGATATCAATCGCGATGACAATGTCTTCCGGACCGCAGTGTTCCACGATCCAGTCGTCCGCCTCGTCAAAGCCGTCGCCCACGACTTCAAGATGGAGCCACGGGTGGGCGGGTGTGTGCATCCATTTGTTCGCAACGAGGGTCACCTGAAGCCCATAGCGCTGGGCGACCTTGTAGACCTCGTCTTTAACGGGCGAGCCGTCGGCGTCGATGTAAATGTGGGGGAGAGGGTTCATAATTTTAGGGTCTTATGGGTCTTATGGGTCTTACGGGTCTCGTAAGTCCCATGAGATCAGATCGGTCCGCTCCGACTGATCCGTCCGAGACGTCGCTACAGTCTAATTCGCACTATACCGATAGTTGAAACGTCCGTCCGGGGCCACATCGCCACTGACATAAAAATCCATGGGGTCGTTTGGATTCTGCAGGTTGTCGGCCCATTTGAAATCGAACCGCACCGGCGAATCGCCCGCCATCAGCCCGAGGGCCGCTCGGGGAATGGCCAGGTGCAACTCGCGCTTGTCCACATGCTTTGTGATGTCCTGCACTTTCCTCCAGGTGAAGGCAGATTCCGCTCCCTCCGCCGGAGACTGGTGGCGGTGCAGCGTATTGCCACTCACCAGAAAATCATAGCCCAGCCAACCCGTGGCGGGGTTCTGGTCCGCGTCAATCAACAGGTGCATCCAGTTCGGCCCTTCGGTGGGGGAGAGGTCCTTCCCGGTCGCTGCGTAGAAGTACAGGTTATCCATATCCCGCGCCACCTTGAAGTTCAGCAGTTCGTTGCGTCCCGTCGTATTGGTGTAATGCAGTTTGTTAACGCCCGGGTAATCCCGTGCAATGGTATCGTCGGGGGCATCGGTATAGAGGGGCTCGACGCCGTTCCAAGGCGCGAAGTCTTCGGTGATCGGAATCGTCACCGGCGCGCTGGCTTCGGGCAGCGCCGGCGCGCCTTTGTATCGGCGGATGCCGTCCACGAGTTGATAGTAGTAGTTGTCCCCGTGTCCGCCCTTCATCATTTCAATGTCACGGCTATTGGCCGCGTCGAACTGATCCACGAAGGCCACAGGAAGCCCCTCGCGCTCGAAACTCCCCGCGATCCATTCGTTCCAGCCCGTAACCATCACTATCGGCGGATCCAGCTCCCACGCGCGGGTCCATTGCTCGGCGAAATTGTAGCCGTGGAGAATCGCGTCCGGACTGCGGTCGATGGCGCCCTTGTGAAAGGTCCGTCCCCGCGCGTCGCCCCGGCTCATGTCCGTCACTTTCCCGTCGCTGGCGCGCAGGTTCTGCGCAACAGACACATTGACCTGTTCGGGCTTGTTGGGGTCGTCGGTGAAGCCGTAGGGCTGGGGATAGGTGGCTTCCCAATGCCAGGCGCGTTCGGTATTGACCATTTCAAAAGGCCAGTGGGCTTTGCGGAGCGTAAAGAAGCCCTTCACCGTCTCGCTCGCCGCCGCCGGATCCACAATGAGCAGGGGTTTGCCCTCCCAGTGAAACCAGAGCTCTTTGTAAAGGCCGGGCTCGTACAAGTCCTTGTAGAGTTCGTCCGCCGTGGCGCCCGCTTCGGTATTGGTCATAAAGGTGATCTGCGGTGTGTGTCCGCCCGCAGCCCGCACCTCGGTGAACACTTCGCAAAGCTTCATGTAGACGTCTTTGTACGTCACGCGATTTGTCGTATCGAAGATAAGCACGTCTACGCCCGCATCGGCCAGCAGATGGGCGTGGCGACGCAGCACCCACGGGTCTGCATTCCTGTAGTAGCCAAAGAGGGGTTCGTTCCAGAAGTGCATGTGGCCCGCGGGCCCCCAGGGCGGCGACGTGGGTGTCTGCAACGCGTCGGGGTGGGCCGCCATGATCTTGGAAACGTCAAAGGGACCCTCTGTGCTGCCGTCGTGCTGCCCATTCCAAAGGAAGTAGAAAATGCCCACAAAGCGATCCGGTTTCGAAGGGCCCACTTCGTCCGCCGTGGGCAGCCTGCGACCCAGCGCATCCGTTGCCGGCCAGGGTACCCCCGGATTTGGCGCAAAGGTCTGTGCGGAGGCGATAGAAGTGAGGGCCACGAGTGGGAGGACCGTCAAATAGATGAAGTACTTCATGGGATTCGTTTGTCCTTGCTAAAGCGAGGCGGCCCGAATGGGACCGTCCTGCACGTCACGATGCTTCCGCGGCGGGTGACACCGCAACTCATTGAAAATTGCTGAGAAGACAACGTTCGCCACGCGTGCGGGACCGTCCCAGGTTTTTCTGATCTCCGGGACAATTCAAAAGCGTGGGACAGTCCTATTCAGAAGTCACTGTGGCAACCAACAACGGATTCAATCGGTTTAGACCAGCCGCAGTTTTCGAGTTCACTTTGTTGGACAGTCTCAGTGAAAGCGTGGGACAGTCCCATCATTTCTCCGTCCGAAGTTCATCCAGGTAGAGTCCGATTTTATCGAAGGGGATCTCTTTGAAACCCAGGGCAATCGCGGGCGACTCCGGCTTCAGGCGATAGTCGCCTTTGGCCGCGTCCACAAACATCGGGTCGGTATCGGACAAATTGTCCACGTAGGTCACGAGGGGCTCGGCCTGCTCGTCTACATGTTTCCAGCCTTCGCCCACGAATATATTTCGTGCGACCACATTGCCGACCGGCGCCTTGGGATTGTTCTCCAGAATATTTACCAGCTTCGGGTAGCGCTCGGAGTACGGAGGCTTGTTCCAGGCGATGCCCTGGATGGTGCCTTTCTCGTTGGCTTCCGTGATCCAGTCGTCGGCGTGCTGGTGGGCCCAGCCCAGCGCGCGGGAGTCGATGTGCAGACCCATTTTGCAGTCGATGAAGATGTTGTTCTCCACGGTGCAGTCGCGCCCGCCGCCGATGAAGGCCGCGTGGGTCACGTTGCGGAAAAGATTGCCATAAATGTCGGCGGAAGAGAACATGTCGTCGAGGTAGACGCCGACCGAACCCTTGCCCAGATAACCTGTTATGTCATAGAGGTGATTGTACCGGATGACATGGCCGCGCATGGTCCAGTTGCGGCCGGTGTAGAGCGCGCCCGCGTCGTTGGACTCCAGGCACACGTCGTGAATCTCGTTCAGCTCGATGATGTGATCGTTGCCGCCGAAGCCGATGGCCATGTGGGGCGCGTCGTGGATGTAGTTGTTCGCCACGCGATTGCCCACGCCCTGGACGTGAATGCCCGCATGGTAGACGCGGTTTATCTCGGCGTAGTGGTGGATGTGGTTATTCACCGCGAAGTGGCCCGCCGGGGTGAGGGTCGTCCGGTCACCGCCGTCGATACTGATGCCCGCGCCGCCCATGCCATAAATCTCGCAGGCCTGGATGCCGTGGTCCTTGCCGCCGCCCGCCGAGATGGCATTGCCGCCGCTGTTGCGAATGGTCAGCGCGTTCAGCCGCACGCTCTCGCCATCGCGGACGGTGATGACCGTGTCCCGCGCGCCTTCCAGCACCAGACCCTGCATCGTAACGTGGGAAACCTTGTCCATCGCGACGAGGTTCGGAAGTACGGAAACCATGACCTCGGCTTTGGCGGGATCGGAAGGCGGCCAGAAATACAGCAGGCCGGTGTCGCGATCGAGATACCACTCACCGGGGGAATCCAGCTCGGAGAGCACGTTGAAGGCGTAGAACCACTGACCCTTGCGGTAGCCGTATCCGTGGTAGGGCTCCTTCACGGTAATGGTAGTCGTCGCGGTGTCGATCGAGGCAATCTGGTGGCGCTGCTCGGCCCAATCCCAGAACCAGTAGCCGTGGAGCCAGGCGTCTTTCTCGCCGATCCAGCGGCCGGGCCGGTCGCCCTCATACTTGAACTGGCCCACCAGACTGCCCGGTGCGCCGTGGATCTGGTGTCCGTCCTGCACGACAAGATCGGCAATGTGGGTGAAGCCCTCGTTGGGCCAGCGCGAGAGCATCATGCGCTTGCCATTGAAGAATAGCTCCAGACCGCCGCTCGCGGGCGAGCCAAAGTCCGTCACGCCGAGGGCCTTGAGGTCAAGCTGTAACACATTTGGGCGCACGGCCTCGTCGATGCGCCCCAGAATGGCGGGATCGGTTACGGGGACAAAACCCTGGATGATTCGGCCCGCCAGCAGCCGCGCAGGGGCCTTCGGATCGGCGATGTAGCGAATGGGGGCGGTTGCCGTGCCGGAATCCTCTTCGCTGAGCGTGAAGGGGGCCTGACGCACATAGTCTCCGCCCTGGATGTGAACCTCCGCCCCCTCGGTCAAGGTGCCGGCGGCCTTCGCGGCGCGAATAGCGTCGCGCGCCTCCTCCAAAGTTTTCAAGGCGCCTTCAGCGCCCGCGGGATGCACCTGAAAGGCCAGGGGCGCGGCGTGAACCGCAGCAGTGCAGGCAAAGGCAACGAGCAACAGGCAAAGAATTCGGGGCATGGGGGCAAACTCCAAGTATTCCGCACGATACGCAACCGGGCACAAGCATAACACGTGGCGAGGGGTAGAGTTAAGCTGGGGGACCTACCGCCGCAAGGGCCCCGCAAAAGACGCAGGCTGCTGCGAGATCATTCAGCGACTCCGACAGACAGAAGCACCCGTGGGTGCGGCGGCGTGTTCCAGGGGATGTTGAAACTCGACGTGGAGCGACTTGGATTCCCACGCACATCGGGAGAGTGAGTGGCGGGGGGCATGGGCTGATGGGGGCGAACTGCAGGAGTGTCATAAAACAACAAGGGCGCAACAGCCAGGTTGCGCCCTTGAATCACCAATTCTGCATCTTCGCTCTACTTCTCGATCACAAACTCGTCCCGTACCTTGCCCTCGATGTCATAGGACTTGTAGGTCAGCTTGTTGCCGTCGATGCGAAGGTCGAGCACTTGGTACGTGGCCACATTGGTCATGCCGAATTCGGTGTAGTCGAACTGGCCCTGTTCGTAGAACTTGGTGCCCGACACGGAAACGATATAAATGGTGCCCTCGGCTGCCGACCCCACTTTCTGATCGCCCTTCATGGGCCAGGTGCGCAAATAGGCGTGGTCGTGGCCCTGCAGGGCGAGATCGACATGATACTTGTCGAAGATCGGCGTCCAGATATTGCGCACATCGGGATTGTCCCGGCTCGCCCCGGAAGAATAGGCCGGGTGGTGATACACCACAAACTTCCACGTGGCGTCGGAGGCCGCCAGTTCCGCGTCGAGCCACTCCACCTGATCGGCGGGAAGCAGGTTGGAATCGAGCACGACGAACAAGGCGTTGCTGTAGGTGAAGCTGTAGGCGTGCTCGGGCGCAATGTTTGCCGGGCCATTCTTCGGGAGGTCGAAGAGCTCCAGATACATCCGCGGCCCGAGGTCACCCTGATTCTCATGATTGCCGATGCAGGGCACCAACTGGCGGTGGTCGAAGACGCCCGTGGCGTTGTGAAAGAAGTCGTCCCAGTCGTCCCGTTCGTTGCCCCGGTTCACCAGATCGCCCGCCATGATGTAGAAGGCGGCTTCGGGCTCTTCTGAATAGGCATTGTGAATCAGTTTTCCCCAGGCGTCCAGACCGTTCTGCGCGTCGCCCATGTAAATGAATTTGAAGGGCGTGATCTTCTCGGGCGCGGTGGTGAACTCGAAGGGCGTCGTCCAGCCTGTGATGCTTCCGTCGCCCACCTCGTATTCATAGGTCGTCGCGGGCTCCAGGCCGATTAGATTGACCGAGTGGCGATGCACCGCAGGGTCGTTTATCGTATTGTGGTTCACCAGGGCCTTCGTCTGGGCCGCCACCGTAATCCACTTGTCGGCCAGTTCCGCGCCCGCTGTCTTCTTGATGCGGTAGCGCACCGCGCCCTGCGCCACTTCCGTACTCGTGCGCCACTGGACGGCCTGGGTCGTCTTCGGATCGCTCGCCCAGGTCAGGGTCACCTGATCGGGAGCCGCCGTGGCGGGATACTTTGTAACCTGGTAGACACTGGTGAGTCGTGCGGCGCGCCGGGCGTTTTCATTGCCCCGCAGCATCACCTGGCCCGCCAACGCCTCGGGCACTTCCTTGAGCACCGTCGTGTCCCAGCTTGAGTAAATGCGCTCGCCGGCGTTCATTGCGCCCACCGTATGCTGGCCGGGGTAGATCTCGCTCAGCTCGACCTTCTCGCCGGGTGTCTGAGGCACAATCGCCACGAAGTAGTGGTCGCCGTCGCCGCTGAGGGAATTCACCCCCAGTCCGACCTCGCCCGCAGGAAAGGCCTTGCTCCAGGCGACAAAGGGACCTTCGTTGGTGACGACGGTCAAGGCGGTCTTCTCGAAGCCGCGCTCCGCTAGCCAGAATACCTCCTCCTTCATATCTTCCGCACGGAGTACATATACCGTCACGGGGACGTTGACGCGAAAGATGAGGTGCTCCTGACCGAGAATCTCCCGCTCCTGCTCCGTGAGCGCGGCCAGCACCTTCTCGACCGTGAAGCCTTTCAGTTCCTCGGCGGGAAAGGTCCGGGCGAAGCGCTCGATAATGGCGGCCACGGTATCGTGTACCGAGGGATGATTGCCCACGTGGGCCTGGGCCAGGCCCGCCACAAGAAGTAGACTGGCCAGGATCGTTAAACGTCGCATGAATGAATTCCTTTCATGATCAAGAACACAGCGCTGGGCGGGCAGGTTGTTAAGCATGCTTCCCGCGTGTTAGTTTATTGTAAGCGTCGCAACTTCCCGTTACAACTCGCTTCCACATTAGCCGAGGCCGGTACCGTTACCCATGCTCACTTTTCGATGACAAACTGGTCCAGTACCTTGCCGTCCGCCCCATGGGCCTTGTAGGTCAACGTATCGCCATCGATTTTAATGTCCAGCACCTGGTAGGTATTGGTATTTGTGAAGCCCACCTCGGTGTAGTCGAACTGGCCCTGATCGTAGTACTTCGTGCCCGATGTCGATACGATGTAGATCGTTCCTTCCGCCGCCGTGGCCACCCGTTTCTGGTTGTACATGGGCCAGGTGCGGAGATAGGCGTGGTCGTGGCCCTGGAGCGCCAGGTCTACGTGATACTTGTCAAAGAGCGCGCCCCAGAGCTCGCGCACCTCGGGATTGTCGCGGTTGGCGCCGGAGGAATAGGCGGGCTGGTGGTAGGTCACGAATTTCCACGTCGCCTTCGTATTTTTCAGTTCGCTCTCCAGCCATTCCGTTTGCTCGGCGGGCTCCACATTCGCGTCCAGCGAAATCACGAGCACATTGCCGTAGGTGAAGCTGTAGGCGCGCTCGGGTGTAACTCCCTTCGGGCCATTCTTCGGCAGGTCGAGCAATTCCAGATACATCCAGGGACCCTTGTCGCCCTGGACCTCGTGATTGCCGATGCTGGGTACGAGCGGGCGGTGGTCAAAAACTCCCTCGGCGTTATGGAAGAGGCGATCCCAGTCCGCCCGTTCGTTGCCGCGATTTACGAGGTCGCCCGCCATCACATAAAAGGCCGCTTCGGGGTTTTCCCGGTAACACTGGTGCAGCAACTCGCCCCATTCGTCGAAGCCCGCCTGCGCGTCGCCAAGATATATGAAGGAAAAAGGCTCCGCCTTGTCCGGTGCAGTCTCAAACATCGCCGGCGCAATCCAGCCGTCTTCCGTTCCCGTGCCCACCTGATACTCATACTTGGTGCCCGGTTTGAGCCCGCTGAGGCACACGGTATGCCAGTTGGAAAGGGGATCGTTCACCGTGTTGTGGTTCTCCAGGCGCAGGGTCTTGGCCTGCTGCTCCGCCCAGGGCTCCGTCCCCTGTGTGCGATAGCGGACCAGGCCCTTCTCGGTGGCCGTGCTTGTGCGCCACTGGATCGACTGGGTACATGTGGGATCGTCGCCCCAGGTCAACACCACGTGGTCGGGCGTGGGCGTGGCGGGGTATTCCGTGGTCTGGAAGATCTGGGTGAGCCGGGCCGAGCGTCGCTTGTTCGGATCGCCCCGCAGCAGCAGCGCTCCCCGCAGCGCTTCGGGCGCCTCGGTGACCTTTGTGTCATTCCAACTGACGCCGATGCGCTCGCCTGCGACGAGCGTGCCCGCCGTGTGGGTCGCCGGTGTAACTTCGGTAACTTTCAGGGCGTCTTCTTTCTGTTTCGGAGCGACGACCACAAAGTAGTGCTCGGCGTCGCCGTCGATGGAGGGTACGCCCAGACCCACCACACCGGCTTCAAAATCTTTCGACCACCCGTCAAAAGCCTGACTGTCGGTGTTCACCGAAAGCCCCGAGTTTACGAAGCCGCGCGCCGGGAGCCAATGCACCACGTTGGGGTCTTCCGAATCGCGGAAGACGTAGACCGTCGCCGGCACGTTGATGCGGAAGGACAGGTGCTTCTCACCCAGTACCTTCCAGTCCTCTTCCGTTATGAAAGGCATCACCTGCTCCACCGAGACCTTGAGCAGTTGCTCCGCCGGGAGCGACTCCTGGAGTCGCTGCGTCACCCCGGCGGCCACATCGTGAACCGTCGGGTGGGTACCCACCTGGGCCGTGGCAAGGCCTGCAATCATCATGGAGAAAAAGAGGTGGAGCCTGCGATACATAGGGGAAACCTTTCTTGGGGCGGGGGCGCGGCTGGTCAGCGAGTGGCAATGCGCGCGTAAAGTTGTATAGCGTAGTTGGACCAGGCGCAAACCGCTGAAGTTGCGCCGTGGAAATTCTATTGTAAGCATCTTGTCGTTTATTGACAAGTGTGCAATATGAAAAAACACCGGACGGTGCCGGTTCTGGTTGTGGAATATGGTCCTATATATCCAACATTAGAGGATTTACGGGATCTCGGTTGGGCATGCGCCATGTGGAGGGTTTTTGTATGATCTTGCGCTTCTTGTTTGTTGTTGCGATCCTCGCTTCTCTGGCCTTCGGCCCCGCCGCCGATGCCCAACTCCCGGATACCGGGGAGAAGATCAAGTGCGTTGTGCCCATCCGCGCCATCACCAGCGGAAAAGCCCACTGGTTCGGCTACTACGACAAGGAAGCTTTCGACCCCACGGATCGCTTCGTTCTGGCGGCGGAAGTAGACTTCGAAGACCGCTCGCCTGCGGCGGACGACGTCATCCGACTCGGGATGGTGGACACGCAGGAGGGCGACACCTGGATCCCTCTAGGCGAAAGCACGGCGTGGGGATGGCAGCAGGGATGCATGCTCCAATGGGTGCCCGAGACCAGTGCCACCATCCTTTATAACATCCGCGAGGAGGGCCGGCACATCGCCGTGCTGAAAGACGTTGTAACCGGCGAAGAGCGAAAACTGCCCCGCGCAATTTATACCCTCAGCCCCGACGGGAAGACCGGGTTGAGCATCAACTTCGCGCGGCTTCAGGACTGTCGTCCCGGCTACGGTTACCGGGGCGGCTCCGACCCCGGCGCGGAGGAGATCGCCCCCGACGGCGACGGCATCTGGCGTGTGGACATCGCCACGGGCGAGTCCAGCCTACTCTTTTCCTACGCCGACATGAAGGCGATTCCATGGCCCGCCGCGCCCCAGGGGAAGTATTGGTTTAACCACCTCCTGTTTAACACCGACGGCACCCGATTCATATTCCTCAACCGCGCCCACGTCGCACCGGGCGTGAAGAAGCCCTGGGCCACGCGCATGTTCACCGCAAGCGCGGATGGCGGAGCCCCGCACATCGTGGCCGACAGCGGCATTGTCAGTCACTTTATCTGGCGCGACCCGAAGCATCTGATGGCCTGGTCGGAAGAGCCCGAGACGGGCAAGGCCTATCACCTCTATACCGATCAGAGTGAAGCGGTGGAAGTGGTGGGTGCGGAGGCGTTCTCCCGTGATGGCCACTGCACCTACTCGCCGGATCGCAAGTGGATCCTCACCGACACCTATCCCGACAGTTACAACATGCACCAGTTGCTGCTCTACAACATTGCGGAGAAGAGGCTGATTGAACTGGCCCGGATCTATCGGCCCAAACCCACCGACGACGAATGGCGCTGCGACCTCCATCCCCGCTGGAGCCGCGACGGCAGGAAGATAACCATCGACGCGATGTACCTGGACGGTAAGCGCCAGGTGCACCTGCTGGACTTGAGCGAAATACTTCAGAGAAAGTCCTGAAGCCGGTCACATCGCACTGATTGAGCATAAAGTGTTCATTAAGGCATATCTGTTCATGTGGGGCAAAGGTGTTCGCGACGAACCTGGAAGGTGATCGCTTCTGCTCAGGTCTCGCGTGCGGGCGGGGCGACCCGGCCCGTGTTTCCCGCCGAGTTTGGGAGCGCCCGGTGCTCAACCCTGTTCAACGATTCCGTTAAGGTACCGCGTTGGAAAGGACGGGTGCGTCTGGCAGAGGGGGTAGTGCGCAAAAGTGTCATTTTGCACCGAACGCTGCGCACAAGTGATCGGCCATAGTCTATTGCCATTTGTAGGGAATTTTCTACACTTTTGTTGCGTTTTCGTTGAAGATATTGTGTGGGGGTGGTATATTCATGACAGATGTGCGGTTAAGCACGCACATAGCGGGGGAAAATCTGCATGGGGGGATTCAATTTGCGGCGACGCATGACGTGTGCGCGCGGGTGTGCTTGATGGTTGCAGAGGAAGATCGTGTTAACAGAGCAATCGCTTCATCGGGTAGTTGGGATAGGCGCCTCCGCAGGCGGGCTGGAGGCGCTCCAGACTTTTTTTGATTCCATGCCCGTTCCGTGTGGCATGGCTATTGTTGTAGTACAGCATTTATCGCCCGACTTCAAAAGTCTCATGGACGAGTTGCTTCTCCGCCACACCCGGATGCGGGTTCTCCTGGCCGAAAACGACATGGTTGTGGAGCCCGATACCGTCTATCTCAATCCGCCGCGAAAAGACATGATCATCTCGCGGGGCAAATTGCTACTTTCGGAGAAGGACCCCAGGGACAAACTGACCCTGCCCATCGATACTTTCTTCCGTTCGCTGGCAAGCGACCAGGGGGAGAGGGCGGTGGCGATTATTCTGAGTGGCACCGGAAGCGATGGTTCCCGGAGCCTGCAGAACGTGGTCGACGCTGGTGGCCTCGTTATCGTTCAGGCCGAGGATACGGCCGCTTTCGACGGGATGCCCAAGAGCGCAATCACCACCGGCCTCGCCCACTACATCGTGCCGCCCGAGCGGATGGCTCAACTGCTGATCGACGAAATCGGCAATGGCGCGCGCCCCGCGTCGGCCGTTCGCCTGCCCGCCGGCACGAACCCCGAACCGGGCACTATCCAGCATATATTCCGAATACTTCAGGACGAGTTCGGGCTCGATTTTACCCAATACAAACCCTCCACCGTGGGGCGGCGCCTGGAAAGGCGCATGCTCCTCACCAATTCGAACAAGGTGGAGGACTACGTGGCCAGGCTGCTCCACGACAAGTCGGAGCGAAACAACCTCTATCATGACCTGCTGATCGGCGTGACCCAGTTTTTTCGCGATGTGCCCGCCTTCCACCGCATCGCCCGCGATGTTATTCCTTCGCTGGTGGACAATTGCGAGGAGGAGGAGGAAATTCGCGTCTGGATCCCCGCCTGCGCCACCGGCGAAGAGGTCTACACCATCTGCATTCTGTTTCGAGAGTACATTGATCGACAGCAGAAAAAAGTCGGCGTGAAGGTGTTCGCCACCGATGTGCATCGTGACTCGCTGGAGCGCGGCAGCGCCGGCGTCTATGCCGCGGAGACCGTTGAGTCGGTGGATCCCGCGTTGCTCAAGAAATACTTCACAAAGGAAGAGGACCACTTCGTCGTCAGCCCCGCCATTCGGCAGATGGTCGCCTTTGCGCCGCAGAACCTGCTCCGTGACCCTCCCTTCACACGCATCGATCTGCTGGTCTGCCGAAACCTGCTCATCTACTTCGAATTGCTGGCGCAGCAGCGCGTTTTGACCCTCTTCCACTTTTCCGTCAGGACCAATGGCTACTTGTTCCTTGGGCCCAGCGAGAGTCTCGGAAAACTGGAGGAATATTTCGAAGAGGTGGATCGTCATTGGAAGATCTACCGGAAGCACCGCGACGCCCGACTGCCCGCGGAGATGCGGCGACCCATGCCCGCCGCGGTGTTGCCGCCGATCGGCACCGACCGCCGTGGCGGATACGCCTACAGCGAGCAGGCCGCTTCCCTGACCCAGCAGCTTCGACTTTACGATGTCCTCCTGAGCGATTTCATGCCTCCAGGCATTCTCTTTTCCCGAGACGGTCAGTTGCTCCACGCATTTGGCGACACCAAGTCCTTCCTCGAACCGCTTCGGGGCCGCCCGAGGTTGGACATCTCCGAAATGCTTGTGGAGGATCTGCGCCTTCCATTCGCCTCCGCCCTCGAACGGGTCAGGAAGTCGGGAGACCGGATCAGCCTTACCGACATCCTCGTAAAGTCGGAATCGGGCAGTCGCCTCTTCAACCTGGAGATCCGTACGGTCGATGCGCTCGCGGGGCCTGCGGAGCACTACCTGGCCGTAATCAAGGACGTGGCCGCGTATGCTTCCAACGACGAGCTCCCCTCCGAGGGATTTCGCTTCGACGAGGAATCCCGAAGGCGCCTCGAATCGCTGGAAAAGGAACTCCAGTACACGAAGGAGCATCTTCGCACCACCATCGAGGAGCTGGAAACCAGCAATGAAGAGTTGCAGGCCAGCAACGAAGAACTGCTTGCCTCGAATGAAGAACTACAAAGCACCAACGAGGAGTTGCACAGCCTCAACGAGGAGCTCTATACCGTTAACTCCGAACATCAGGCGAAAATCGGCGAGCTGATGGAGCTCACCAATGATATGAACAACCTGACGCGGAGCACGAACATTGGTACCTTGTTCGTGGACGCCAACCTCCAGATCAGGCGTTTCACCCCGGCGGCCGCGAAGCTTTTCAATATTCTCAAGCAGGATATCGGACGTCCGGTGGAGCATTTCACGAGCAAGCTCGACGCCGCCGGATTCATTCGGGATCTTCGAGATGTGCTGGAAGGCGGTCGGCAGGTGGAGCGCGCCATGATGTTTGAAGATGGCGAAAGCTATCTCATGCGCATCGTTCCCTACCGGACCGAGAAAGGGATCATCGAGGGGGCCGTCGCGACCTTTATCGATATTACAAGTCTGCACCAGGCGGAGGCCGCGCTTGCCCGCCAGACGCGATTGATGGAAATGGTACTGGATACCGTTGCCGACGGCGTGGTCGCCGTGGACGGAAAGGGACACTTCAACCTCTTCAACCGCGCGGCGGAGGATCTCCTCGGTCTGGGGCCGAAGCAGTTGGAGGTTCCGCAGTGGCCCGCCGAGTACGGGCTCTTCCGCTCCGACGAAGTGACCCCGATCAAGTGGGATGAACTCCCGCTTGTCAAGGCGATGAATGGCGAGACTTCGCTCCGTTTCGAGTGTTTTGTGCGGAACGAGGCCCTGGAGCGCGGGCGGCACATCTCAATTTCGGCCGCGCCGATTCCGGCGATTGGCGAGGAGAAGTCCGGCGCCGTCTGCACCTTCCATGATATTACCCAGCGCGTGGAGCGATTCCGCAGGCTGGAGATGAGCCAGACGGATCTGGAGCAAGCCGTTCGGGACAAGAGCGAGAAGCTGGAGATCAGCGAGGCCCGGTCCAGGCTTGCCCTGGAGGCGGCCGAGATGGGGACCTGGTTCTATGACTCCCGTTCCGGCGTCTACCGCAGGAGCGCCGAATTTAACCGGATTTTGGGGCTGGCCCCGAAGGACACGGAGTTCAGTCTGGAAGAATATCTCAATCGGGTTTATGTGGATGATCGAAACGCCGTCAGCCGCGGCATGCTCCAGGCCACCATGTCGCCCGGCGAATACCAAATTGAGTTCCGAGTGCAGCGGGGCGACGGGAGTCTTCGCTGGCTCCGGGACAAAGGGCAGATCGTCCAGTCGCGCGATGACGGAACCGTGGTCATGGCGGGGGCCGTCGTGGACATCAGCGATCTTAAATCCGCCAATGACCTCATGGAGGAAATGCGCGTACGGCTGGAGAAGACCGTGGCGACAAGGTCCGCCGAGCTGGAGGGCATCTATGGCGCGCTGCCCTCGGGTTACATCATGGTCGACAACGAACTCCACGTACTGAGAGCGAACCCGGTCGTTGCGCGCATGCACGGGCTGTCGCCCGAGGCGTTCAACGGCAAGCGACTCTCCGAGGTCGCGGGCGGCGCCTCTCTGTCGCTGGAGTCCTGTCTCCAGAAGGTCCTCGATTCCGGACAGACCCTTTACAACGTCGAATTGCGCGGCGCCTTTCCGGGGTTCCCGGGGGAAAGCCACCTCCTTTCGGTCACCTGCTTTCCGCTGCCGCTGCTCGATGGCGCGCGGGGAGCCGCCGCCATACTCACGGATCACACCATCCTCGCCCGCTGCCAGAAGGAACTGGCGGAGCAGCGAAATCTTGTCGATGTCGTTGTGGAATCGCTCAAGGTCGTCGTGTGCCAGTGGGACGTGCCCTCCGACACGGCGGAGTGGGGACCCTTCTTTACCGAGGCTTTTGGCCACCCCGCCGGTCATATCACCGAGGCCTACGCGTGGTGGTTGAATCGCATTCATCCCGACGACAGGGCCGGCTTCAGCGAGGCGTTCCAGCGGTATCAGTCCACGGGAAGCGAAGACAACTGGGAGTGTACCTACAGCTTTCAGCGGGCCAACGGCACTTACGCTCACGTTCGCCATTGGTTCACGGCGATCCGCACGGCGGACGGGCGTGCGGAGCGGCTCCTGGGCGCCATACTCGATTTGACCGAGGAGAACCGGCTCATGAGCCGGCTCGTGCAGCGCAACAAGGATCTCGAAACGCTGGTATATATCATCAGCCACGACCTGAAAGAGCCGCTGCGCTCAATCCGAACGTTCACCGACCTGCTTGCGACGGAGCACGCGGAACACCTGAACCGCGAAGGCCTCGACCTGCTGGAGCGTCTCGGTCGCAACTCTTTCCGGCTGGACAAGCTCATCAACGAAGTGCTGGAGTTGTCACGCGCCCAGCAGTTGGAAGTGCCGGATCGCGGTACCGACGGTCGCGCGCTGGTGATGCAGGCCATCGCCCAGCTTCAGGACGCCATCGACTCGCTCGGCGCGACGATACGCGTCGCCGACCAGATGCCCAACGTCCGCGCCAACGAGCGCTGGGCCACGCAGGCGGTCTACAACTTCATCCACAATGCGTTGAAATTCTGCGAGGACGGCTGCAAACCCGAAATCGATATTTATCCCTATGCGCCCGTGGGCGACGAGCCCCCCATGAAGGGTTTTGTGGTTGCGGATCGGGGCGCGGGCGTGCCCGAAGAGTTGCGTGACCGGATCTTCGAGCTTTTCAGGAAAGGCGAACGTCGCACCGATGGCACGGGCGCGGGCCTGGCGATCGTGCGCGAAGTTGCCCGGCGGCACAATGGGAACGCCTGGCACCGCCCGCGGTCCGGCGGCGGATCTGAATTCATCATCACCTTCGGCGAAGGAGGCGCCTCGTGACGGAACCGCATTCCCAGAAGTTCAAGGTTTTCCTCGTCGAGGATAACGACGACGATGTATTCGTAATTCTGAAGGCCATAAGCCAGTCCGGCGTGACGGTGGAGACGGAGGTTGCCGAACATGGCGAGGCGCTCCTGGCCGCGCTGCGGGAGCGGGACGAAGCGCACCAGACCCTGCCCAATATCATCCTGCTCGATATCAACATGCCCCGGCTGGATGGCTATGAGGTGATCCGCGCGCTCAAGGCCGATCCCCGGCTCTGCCACATTCCGGTGCTGTTCCTGACGACCACGAGCAGGAAGGAGGATGTCCAGCGGGCCTTCGAGTCCGGCGCGAGTTCTTTCTTCAGCAAGCCGGCGGATTTCGAGGACCTTGTCCGGCTGATGGAGCACATATTGATTTATTGGAAGCGCGTCACCCGGTTGCCCGGCCGCGATTGAGCGGGCGGTGGACCGGTGTCGTGCGGTTGGTGGCACAGGGTTGCGACAGGGAAAATAACCAGGAAGGTACGGGATTCACATTATGAATGAAGTACGAGACGGTTTCTACCATGACGGGAATGCGGGCAAAGGCCGGTCCTTGAGCGTTCTGGGTATCGATGACGATCAGGATCACTTGTTTATCCTGGAAACCATGCTCCGGCGGGTGGACGCCTACCAGCTTGAAGTTGTCGGCCACACGGATCACCGTCTTGCGCTGGAGGAGATCCGTCGGCGTTCGTTCGACCTGGTCATTATCGATTATGACCTGAAGACCACCCTGGCCACGACGCTCATCGACACAATCCGGTCCGAAGGTTTTCGCCAGCCCATTTTCGTGTTGACGGGGGTGGGCAACGAATCCGTGGCCGCCAGCGTGATGAAGGCCGGGGCGAACGACTACATTGTGAAGTCCGACGTTTCCGCGAGTCTGCTGCGGGTCGCCATCGACGGCGCCCTGGGCAAGCGAAGGCTGGCGGAGGAGAAAGCCATTCTGGAGCGGGAACTCCTCGAAAGCCAGAAAATGGAGGCCATCGGCACCCTCATCGGCGGGCTCGCCTTCGACTTCAACAATCTGCTCACCGTGGTGCTGGGCGAGGCGGAAATGGCCCTGACGAAGTCCGCCGGCAGCGGAGTTGAGCGGCACATCCAGACGATACAGCAGAATGCCTTCTCCATGGCGTCCATCGTCCGGAAGCTTGTTGCCTTCGATCGGACTGAACGCGAAACGCCCAGCCCCGGCTATCTCGGCATGGTCGTGTCGGATACCTGCGCCTACCTCCACCACATTCTCCCGCGCACCATAAGGATAGAGAGCGAGATTACGCCGCTGGGCGATCGGGTGAATATTCACGAGCGTTCCATACGGCAGATACTGATCAATCTCGCCCTGAACTCCGCCGACGCCATGCCTTCGGGTGGCACGATCGGAATCCGCGTCTACTCCGAGCGCGGCGGCTCGGGCTGGGGACCGCTGCCCGATCATCTCCGCCGCGGCAGCGCGGTGCTGGAGGTTTCCGACACGGGCAAGGGCATGAACGCTGAAGTGCGCCAGCGGATGTTTGAGCCCTTCTTCACCACCAAGGAGTTTTCCAGCCGGAAGGGCGCGGGGCTGGGGCTTTCCATGGTCTGGCAACTGGTAAAGTCCATGCAGGGGCACACCCAGGTGAGCAGTGAGCCCAATCAGGGGACCACGATACGAATTCTATTGCCTTTCGAATCGATCAGCAGCCAGGCAAAGTCGGGCGATATGGCAAGCTGACTCAGGTGGAGTGATCGCGGCCGTCGGGGGCCGCAAGCCTGGCCACCGCGTCCATTACCACGTCAAATGGCACTTTTTCATAAGCCCCGAAGAGCGCGTGCTTGCTCAGCTTCCCACGGGTCGTACGCGGCGAAGTGATGCCGCAGAGAAAGCGCGCAAGCTGGCGCGGACTCGCGAGGGCGTCGTGCCGCTCGGCCATCACCCCGCGGAATCGACCAAGGTCGCTCTCGCCCAGGGCTGGCGCCGTGAGCGGGGGCAGAGGATCCCGCGGGACGGCCTTGCAGCGGTCGCAGTGACCGCAGTCTTCCCGGTCCTCGCCGAAGTAGCCCAGCAGGCGCCGCGTGAGGCAGCCCGGATGGGCGGCGTAGGCCAGTACTTCCCGGGTGCGTGCGATGTCGTTCTTTTCGCGCTGCTGAAAGCGTTCGTGGAGACTCTCGATGAGTGCTTCCACATTCTCCGGGCGCGCAAGTCTGCGGAAGCCCTGGCGCAGGCCCGCCACTTGCACGACGAGGTCGCCCCGTTCCTCCAGGAAGGTCAACGCGGCCACGATACGGTCCCGGGGCTCGCCAATGTTCTCCGCCACGCGCGCAATATCCAGCGTGAACCACTTCGGACCTTTCTTCGCACAGCGGAAGATCTTCTTCAGGAAATCGGCCCGTTCACCGCTGACCAGCGCGAAGATCTCGGCGGAGGGCCGTTGGGGTTGAAACTTGTACTCCGTGTAGAAAGGGCCGGTCGACGCGATGAGTCCGTCCAGCTCCAGGTACGTGATGAGGGTGCGCACCACCAGCGGGCGGACGTCGAACTCGAAGGAAAGGTCATACTCCGAGACGTCAAAGACATCGCCCGCTTCCAGCAGGCGCCGCGCGAGTCCCGCCACGGTGGCGCGCTCCGGGGTATCGCCGTAGGTGAAATTGTCCAGCGTGACTACGTCCTCGGGACAGGCGAGCATCTCGCAGACTGAAGTTCGCCCGTCGCGTCCCGCGCGGCCGATTTCCTGGCTGTAACTTTCCAATCCCTTCGGGAGGTTGTAGTGGTAGACATAGCGGATGTTTGCCTTGTCCACGCCCATGCCGAAGGCGATGGTGGCCACGATGATGGCATCGTTGGAGGCCATGAAGGCATCCTGAATCGCCGTACGGTCCTCTGTTTCCAGACCGGCGTGGTAGGCCCGGGCGTTCAGGCCGTTGCGCGAGAGAAAGCTTGCGACTTCCTCCGCCGTGCGCTGCAGGGTTACGTAGACGATGGCCGGACCCGCGGGGCGCTTGCGGATGCGGGCGAGCATTTCATCGTCCCGCGTGGATGGTGTACACGGCACCACGCTGAGCTTCAGGTTGGGCCGGTAAAAGCCCGTGTGCACTACGTCCTCCTCGGCGATGTCGAAGGCCGCGCGCACGTCCCTTGCCACGGAGGGTGTGGCCGTGGCGGTCAGCGCGAGGACCCGTTCCACGTTGAGCTCTTTCGCGAGGCGTGCAATCTTAAGATAATCGGGACGAAAATTGTGGCCCCATTCCGAAATACAATGGGCCTCGTCGATGGCGAGCAATGAGATTCTCTGCCGCGCGATGGAGCGAAGGAAGCGTTCGTTGCCCAGACGCTCGGGGGAGATGTAGAGCAGCTTCAACGTGCCGGCGTTGAGGTCATCAAAGAGTTTCAGATTCTCCTCCCGTGTCAGGGTGGAGTCCAGCCGTGCGGCGGGCGCGCCATGGCGTATGAGGAAATCGAGCTGATCCTTCATCAAAGCGATCAGCGGCGAAATCACCACCGTGAGGCCATCCAGCAATAGTGCGGGCAGTTGATAGCACAGGCTTTTGCCGCCACCGGTGGGGAATATAGCCAGCACCGACTTGCCGTCGAGCAGGCGCGAAATCGCGGCCTCCTGCCCGTCGCGGAAGGTGTCGAAACCGAAATGTTGCTGGAGGTGTTCCTGGAGTGTGGACATGGCGCTGCCGCTTCTATTTTTTTGGTTTTGCTCTCGGGGCTCAGGGGTGCGCGAGCACGGGGATAGGATACTCGATAGAGAGAGGGAAAGGCGAAGAATTCTAACCACAACGGACACAAATGAGGTAGTGTCAAATAGTTTCTGTAAATACTGTCCACTTGGGTAGTGTTTGCTGTTTTGTTGTTTTCAGTAGGCCCCACCCCATGGGGTGGGGCCTACTGTACTAGTGTTGTGTGCTTATTTTACTCCCTGCCGTCCAGATCAAGATAGCGCTTGGTCTCGCACAGCCAGGTCTCCTGACGCTCCATCAAGTGCGCGCCTATCAGACGGTCGCAGGACGCTTCGTTGGGAAAGATGTTCACCGCGTCGCTGCGGCGCTTAATTTCCCGCATCACGCGCTCTACCATGTTGGTCGAATGCAGACGGCGCTTTAGCCGGTTGGGCAGGTCGTGGACCGTCAGGCAGTCCTCGAAGCCGGTCCGGAGCTGCTGGGAGAGCGCCGGGCATTTGGATGCCCAACGGACCGCCATCTCCTCCGCCGCGCGCCTGCAATGCTCCTTCTCCGACAGCGTGAACAACTCCTTGAGTTCCCGACCCACCTGCGCCTTGTCCTTCGAACCGCCCAGTTTCGCCATGGCGTTGCGCATGAAGTGTATCCGGCAGCGCTGCCAGGAGACTCCCTGCAGATAGCGCCGCGCCGCCGCCTGGATGCCTTCGTGCGCGTCGGAAATCAACATCTCCACGCCGTTGAGGCCGCGCGCCTTCAGGTCCCGAAATAGTTGGCCCC